>DLXL01000451.1:0-1737 GCA_003448025.1 Saprospirales bacterium
CTACCAAGGCAGAAAAAACTGTTTCTGTCCTTGACCTTTTACAGGAACAAAAAATTGATAACTACCGAGTGATAAACTACAAGGAATACTTCCAGCCGCCAGAACCTATCACTATTCAGACACCGAGAGTTACAACAATAACAGTTCCTGATATTGACAGCAGCTTCTTTACAATTGAGATTTTAAATAACGGCTTTCTGCTAACACTTTTGAACAAAAAGCAAACAGTTAAAGACAGTAACGAGGTTGACCGTTTTATCACTGCAAACAAGTCTTTGATAAATGCCAACAAAATCAAGATTGTGTCCAATGCCAATGTGCCATACGAGAAGTTCAAACCAGTTTTGGACGTATTTTCAAAGAATGAGTATTACAAGTATAAGCTTGTCACCCACTAGCGTTCAAGGCGACGAAACACATGCCGGTAACAGCGGTTTGGCGTCAGTGGGGCTGGACGTTTGAGCAATTAACAAATTGCATCTATCGGCTGTATTCCAAGCACGACGTCCAACATTCAGCTTTAGTTCTTAAATTCATCACTAATAGTTCTATTCGGCTGTGGCTCTGGGCTCGACAAACAGTAATTCCCCACCGAACGCCAAGCCGATGGACGTTATAGGGCAGCTTAAAACGACAGCCTTCGCACATTGAAAAACAAAGGACTTTACATTACAACAATAATTTTCTTTCTACTGGTCAACACGACCTATTATTGGGAAGGAAAACTTGGACTTTTTGCTATTCCTGCTTTTGTTTTATTAGTGGTAGTTTATTTTGGACTTTCTATAGCTCTTCTGCGACAGATTTGCTTTTCAGTTAAAGAGAAGTTTAAACAAAACCACAGGTTTATATTAATTGGACTATTGACAATTGTTTTATTACTGACTTATTTCAAACCATTGGGGATTGTTGACTTTGACAAGTTTGAAGGAGCAGATATATTAATTGCAGAGAGAGAAGGAGCAGCAAACTGTTTGACAACTCTTAAACTTAAAGACGACTACACTTTTAGAGAAAGAATTGGCTGTTTTGGAGTTTCAGAAATTAAGGGAACATTTAGAATTGCAAACGACACCATTTATTTTGACAACATTCAACTTGGCAGATACGAAGAAAGTTTTTTCAGATTTGCGGTTATCAAACCAACAGAGTTTGACAACCCAAAAATATCAGGCGATTTAATAAGATACAAAGATTTGACGGACACAGTTGGACACTATCTTTGGATAACAAAAAACGACTTAAGCAAGTTGAAGGTCAAAAAGCCGAACCGTTAACATTGCACTTGTGTTATGTCGGCGGACGGATAACGCCACTTCAACTATGTACAACTATCAGCTTCTGCCCCAGCCCGACGTCATAAATTGAGCCATAGAATTAACAATGAACTCTTGTATTTTACATCAGTATTTGTACCAAGCAGACGGATTTCAAATTCTGCCACAAACACAAATACTTCAACGTTAGCACCAATGTTATATCACTACTCAACCACTACACCTCTTAAAGTCGTTGGTGGACCGTCCAATTTCTCTTAAAAGTGCTGAAATTTATGTCTTGCTTAATTGCATCTTATTGACACACTTTTTGGGATACGATCACTTGACGCGCTATAAACATGGGTCAAGTATCCCAAATTTTGAATTTGCACAAAAAAATTTTTGAATTTGCACAAAGTCTCACCCTGAACGCTCTCCAGCAACCGCTTCCAGGATGACATAAGCCTGGACTTTTTCA
>DLXL01000451.1:1906-4973 GCA_003448025.1 Saprospirales bacterium
GTATATCATTCAAAAAACGCCCCAAATGAAAACCACATGTCCTCTATTACCAATCCGGAACTCGAACTCGCGTTCGATTATGTGCTGCATACGCACAAAAACATCTTTCTAACGGGAAAAGCCGGCACCGGCAAAACCACTTTCCTGCGCCGAATCAAAGAAGTTTCACCCAAACGCATGGTGATCGTTGCCCCCACGGGGGTTGCTGCCATCAATGCCGGCGGCATGACCATCCACTCCTTTTTTCAGCTGCCCTTCAGCCCGTTTCTGCCCGGGGCGCCCAAAGACCCCTCGCGGCAACGAAATTTCAACAAGGAAAAAGTGCGGCTCATCCAAAGCCTCGACCTCCTGGTGATCGATGAGATCAGTATGGTGCGCGCAGACCTGCTCGATGCCGTAGACGAGGTGCTGCGGCGCTATCGCGACCGGCGCAAACCCTTCGGCGGACTTCAGTTGCTGATGATCGGCGATTTGCATCAGTTGCCGCCGGTGGTGAAAGACGAGGAATGGAACCTGCTGCGCGAACATTACGATACCGCCTATTTTTTCGGGAGCCATGCGCTGCAGGATACCGAACCGGTGAGCATCGAACTCAAACACATTTACCGCCAATCCGACGAAACCTTTATCCACCTGCTCAACAAGGTGCGCAACAACCAGCTCGACGATGAGGTGCTGCGCCTGCTGAACAGTCGCTTCGTGCCCAATTTTCAGCCGCCACCCGGCGAATCGTACATCACGCTCACCGCACACAACCACCTGGCGCAAAGCACCAACATCGAGCATCTGGCGGCCATCCGAGAACCCATGCAGTCCTTCAAAGCCGAAATAAAAGGCGAATTCCCGCCCTCCGCCTACCCTGCTGAAGAATGCCTGGACTGCAAACTGGGCGCCCAGGTGATGTTTGTAAAAAACGACCTTTCCCGGGAAAAACGGTATTACAACGGTAAAATCGGCATCATTACAGGTTTCGACAAAGAGCATATCCTGGTGCGTTGCCCCGGCGATGCAGAAACCATTACTGTTGGTCGGGTGGAATGGCAAAACCTGAAATATTCCCTCAACGAACAAAGCAAGGAGGTGAAGGAGGATGTGCTGGGTACCTTTTCTCAATTCCCGCTCAAACTGGCCTGGGCCATTACCATTCATAAGAGTCAGGGACTCACTTTTGAACGGGCTATTATTGACGCCCAGGCCGCCTTTGCCCACGGGCAGGTGTATGTGGCGCTGAGCAGGTGTAAAAGTTTTGAAGGCATTGTGTTGCGATCCAAGATTGTGCTTTCAAGTGTCAAAACCGATCAGGTGGTGCAACGTTACACCGAAGAGGCAGATAAAAACACCCCGGATCGGCAGCATTTATCGCGTTCCAAAGAAGAATTTCAGCAATCGATGTTGCGGGAATTGTTTGATTTCAGCGGTATTCAGCGACAATTGATATACCTGGACAAACTGTACCGGGAACACGCCGGGGCGCTTCTGCCGGAGGCACAAAAACCGGTGGAGGAATTGTACGAACAGTTTGACACAAAAATACACCTGCCGGCAGAGCGGTTCAAGGTTCAGTTGGTGCAGTATTTCAGGCAGGATCAATTACCAGAGGAAAATGAATTATTGCAGGAAAGACTTCGAAAGGCTGGTATTTATTTTGTGGAGCAACTGCAAAATGGAATGTTGAAATCATCCAAAAACTTGTCGTTGATGACAGATAATCAGAGCGTAAAAAACCTGCTGCAAGAGCAACTGGAAGTTTTGCAGAAAGAGTTGTTTGTGAAAAACGCCGGATTTGCAACCATTCAGGAAGGATTTTCTTCCGCTCGATACCTGCGCAGCAAAACAGATGCAGAACTGGATTTTTCGCGTTCCAGAAGCACGTTTGCGCCAAGTAAATCGATGTATGCATTACAGAACATACCCAATGCGTCATTATTTGTACAATTAAAGACCTGGCGCGATCAACAAGCCGAGGAGCAGCAGGTGGAGCCTTATGAAATTCTCAGCAACCGATCCATGCTGGAGCTGGTTCAAACCTTGCCTGGCAATCGGCAGGCTTTGGCTAAAGTAGTAGGTATTGGCCGGGTAAAATTGGAGCGTTTTGGAGAGGTTTTGCTGGCGATGGTGAGAGTGTATAAAGGGCAAAATAAAGGGCATTGAAATTTATCTGTGCCTGAAGCAATTGGATAAGAAATTGAATACCAAAAGGCTAGATAATTTTAAAGGAATGATGAAATCATCAACGAGCCGATGTGGAAAGATTAAACAAATAACTTTCTACGAATTGTTTTAAATTTGCTCCAACCAGACCATGAAAACCAGAAATTACCAGAGGAAACTACCGCATATTCAACCTGAAGAGGCTACTTTTTTTATTACTTTTCGGCTCAAAGACTCCATTCCTTTGGATGATATCCGAAGAATACAAAAAAATCTTGCCAGATTTGAGCAAGGGCTGTTGAGCTGGATTGATTTGACTACGGAAGAAAAGTATGAAATTGATCTGGCCAAACACGAAAAGTGGTTCATGTTTAATGACCATTTGTTGGATAAAAACCCTAATGGGCCATATTGGCTAAAGGATGCAGAAGTTGCCAATATTGTTGCTGAAGCAATTCATTATCGTGCCAATAAACAATATGAACTTCATGGGTATACAATTATGCCAAATCATGTACATATGTTAGTTACTTCTTTACCAGAAGCTCCTGTTTTGCATAAAGTAATGCAGCATTTGAAAAGAGTTTCAGGAAAACGATGCAATAAGATTTTACATCGAACTGGTTTGGCCTTTTGGGAAGATGAGAGTTATGACCGGATTGTGAGAGATGAGAAAGAGTTTTTGAACATATTAAACTACATCTTACGAAACCCGGTAAAAGCGAAGTTAGCAAAATCATGGGAAGACTGGCCGTATACTTTTGTGCAGCCAGAACTTCTTTAGCCCATGTACCCCGGAATGATATTCCGGGCAGAGTGAAAGTAAATAATCGTGCCGGAATACCATTCCGGCGTACACAGGCTGTATCCCGGAATGATATTCCGGGCAGAGTGAAAGTAAATAATCGTGCCGGAA
>DLXL01000451.1:5222-7595 GCA_003448025.1 Saprospirales bacterium
GAAAGTAAATAATCGTGCCGGAATGGTTTCCGGCGTACACAGGCTGTATCCCGGAATGATATTCCGGGCAGAATCAAGATAAAAAAGAAAGCCGGAATATCATTCCGGCATACAATTATGCCCAATTTCGCACACCTCCACTGCCATACCCAGTTTTCCCTGCTCGACGGTGCGGCTTCCATTCCCGGACTGTTTAAAAAAGCGGCCGCCGATGGCATGAAAGCCCTGGCCATTACGGACCATGGCAATATGTTCGGGGCCTTTCAGTTCGTAGCAGAAGCGGCCAAACATGAAGGCGTAAAGCCTATTGTGGGATGTGAATTCTATGTGGTGAACGATCGCCACCGCCGAACCTTTACCAAGGAAGACAAGGACAAGCGCTACCACCAGCTTTTTCTGGCCAAAAACCCGGAAGGATACCGGAATCTGGTAAAACTCTGCTCCCTGGGCTATATCGAAGGATTGTATGGTAAATACCCGCGTATCGACAAGGAGCTGATCCTGCAATACCATGAGGGCCTCATTGCTACCACCTGCTGTATCGGCGCTATGGTGCCACAGGCTATTTTGAGGAAGGGCGAGGAAGAAGCCAAAAAGGAGTTTGAATGGTGGCTCGATATCTTTGGCGAAGACTACTACATAGAAATTCAGCGCCACCAGATGCAGGAACAGGACCGCGTAAACGAGGTACTGCTCCGCTGGGCAGAGGAGTATCATGTAAAGGTGATTTGCACCAACGACTCCCATTACATAGATCAAAAAGATTCCAATGCCCATGATATCCTGCTCTGTGTAAACACCGGCGAAAAACAGGCCACGCCGGCTATACGGGAGTTTGTGGAAGAAGGCACTGTGATGAAAGGCGGCCGCTTTGCATTCTGGAACGACCAGTTTTACTTCAAAACGCAGGCAGAAATGGGCGCCCTGTTCAAAGATGTGCCTTTTGCCCTGGATAACACGATGGAAATCGTGGACAAATGCGAACACCTGAAACTGAAAAAAGACATCCTGCTGCCCAATTTCGTGGTACCGCAAGAATTCCAGACACAGGACGATTACCTGCGGCATCTCACTTTTGAGGGCGCGAAAAAACGATACAAAGAGATTACCCCTGAAATAGAGGAGCGACTCAATTTCGAGTTGCACACCGTTAAAACCATGGGTTTTGCCGGTTACTTCCTCATTGTGGCCGACTTTATCAATCACGGTAAAGACATAGGGGTGTTCATCGGGCCGGGCCGCGGCTCGGCAGCTGGAAGTGCGGTAGCGTATTGCATCGGGATTACCAATATAGATCCCATCAAGTACCAGCTGCTGTTCGAACGTTTCCTGAACCCCGACCGAAAATCCATGCCCGATATTGATACCGACTTCGACGACGAAGGTCGGCAGAAGGTGATTGATTATGTGGTGGATAAATATGGCAAGCAGCAGGTAGCCCAGATTGTGACCTACGGCACCATGGCCGCCAAAATGTCGATCAAAGACGTGGCCCGTGTGCTTGACCTGCCTCTGGACCAGGCCAATGCCCTGGCCAAACTGGTGCCGGATAAGCCCGGAATATCCCTTAAGCGAGTACTCACTGCACCGCTTACCGGCGAGGGATCTTTGGCGGAAAAGGAGAGTTTGCCTTCAGAAGACATAGAAAATGCCAAAAAGCTGCGCGAATACCTGGCTGCAGAAGATACTCCGGAAGGCGCCGTGCTAAAAGAGGCCATGGTACTGGAAGGATCCGTACGCGGCACCGGTATCCACGCGGCAGGCATCATCATTGCGCCCAAAGACCTCACCGAAATCATTCCGGTAGCCACCTCCAAGGAAACGGAATTGCTCATTACCCAATATGAAGGCTCCATTATTGAAGATGCCGGTGTAATCAAGATGGACTTTTTGGGCCTGAAAACCCTCACCATCATCCGGGATGCCCTCCGGCTCATTGAGGAAAACCACGGCGTGAAAATCAGCATCGATGATATTCCGCTCGACGATAAAAAGACCTACGAACTCTACCAGCGCGGCGAAACCAACGGCACCTTCCAGTTTGAAAGTGCGGGCATGCAGAAATACCTGCGCGACCTGAAGCCCGACAAATTTGACGACCTTATTGCCATGAACGCCCTGTACCGTCCGGGGCCGCTGGAATACATTCCGGACTTTATTGCCCGCAAACACGGCAGGCAGGCGGTGACGTATGATCTTCCGGATATGGAGGAGTACCTCAAAGACACCTTTGGCATCTGTGTTACAGGCGATACGTTGGTGTTTGATGCAGATTCTGGAAAAAGAGTGCGCATGGACCAGCTTGAAAACAGGATAGGTGAGTTTTATGTACAGGGAGTTGACCAGGATCTTAAGCCGCAACGCGGAAAGATG
>DLXL01000374.1:0-3319 GCA_003448025.1 Saprospirales bacterium
CATACTGTGCAGCAAATTTGGCTTTAATATTCAGGATGGCAAACTGGCAGGATTTAACAGCAAACCGGCCCACATCAGAGAAGTTGTGGAACAATCTCTGAAACGATTGCAAACAGATTATATAGATTTGCTGTATCAACACCGGGTTGATCCCAATGTGCCTATGGAAGATGTGGCAGGTACAGTAAAGGAACTGATCAAGGAAGGCAAAGTTCTAAATTTTGGACTCAGCGAAGCTGATGCCACCAATATCCGCAAAGCGCATGCTGTACAACAGGTTACCGCCCTGCAAACAGAATATTCCCTGATGACCAGGGATCCGGAACTGGAAATTCTACAAACCTGTGAAGCGCTTAGCATTGGTTTTGTACCTTATAGCCCTCTGAGCAGAGCCTATTTAACCGGGTATATCAACGAACACACGAAGTATAATCCGGATAACGATAACCGGCCCAAATTGCCCCGATATCAGCCGGATGCCGTAAAAGCGAACTGGCCACTGATTGAGATTCTTCAGGATTTTGGAAATCAGCGCGGCTTAACCGCGGCCCAGGTATCGTTGGCCTGGCTGTTGGATCAAAAGCCCTGGATTGTGCCCATACCAGGCACCACCAAACAGGCTCACCTGCAGGAAAATCTTTGGTCTTTGGAGATAAATTGCACTGCGAGTGAATGGAAAGAACTCACCGACAAGATTTCTATGGTAACCATAGTTGGGAATCGTTATTGAATAAACATGCAAAGCATAGAAACCATAGAAGAATTCTATCAACGGAAAGTCAGTTGTATTCCGGAGAATCTCCGCAATGAGATCGGGCATTTTAATGTATTCAAAGTAGTGCCTGTTGCGCCGGGGCAATCCAGTCAGGTACCCTACAAGCGACGCGATTTTTTCAAAATAACGCTGATAGTTGGTCCAAACAAAGTACAATATGCCGATAAAGTGATAGAAGTGCAGAAACAAGCCCTGGTGTTTTCCAATCCTTTTATTCCCTATAAATGGGACGACCTCAGCAAAATTGAAAGCGGATATTTTTGCATTTTCAACCAGCATTTTTTCCATCAGTTCGGCAATCTGAATCAGTATTCGGTGTTCCAACCAGGCGGCGAGCACCTGTTTGAACTCACCGATGAACAGGTGGCTCAGGTCAGGACCATCTTCGAAAAAATGTTTGAGGAAATTGGCTCAGACTATATCCACAAATACGATGTATTGAGAAACATGGTCTTTGAACTCCTGCATTTTGCCATGAAAATGCAAGCCTCCACCAGATTTGACAAGCAGCACATCAATGCCTCGCAGCGTATTTCCACGATGTTTATGGAGCTGTTGGAAAGGCAATTCCCCATCGAAGAAAACCACCCAAAGGTACACCTGCGTACGGCCTCTGATTTTGCCCGTCAATTAAACCTCCACGTCACCCACCTGAACCGGGCCATCCGGGAAACTACCGACAAAACTACCTCACAGATCATTGCTGACAGAGTGCTGCAGGAGGCAAAAATCCTGTTGAAACACAGTCAGTGGAATGTCTCTGAAATTGCATACGCATTGGGCTTTGCAGAGCTCACCCATTTCAACAACTTTTTCAAAAAACATGTAGGCGCCAGCCCGTTAAAGTTCAGAAAGGCTTGACATAAACCGCCTCTTGCTCAAACTTAATTTCATCATGGAAAAAAGAAAACTTGGCCAAAATGGCCTGGAAGTGAACGCCCTTGGGCTTGGTTGCATGGGCATGAGCTGGGGGCTGGGTCCTGCCGGCGATCCAAAAGAAATGACCGCCGTAATTCATGCGGCTGTTGAGCAAGGTATAAATTTTTTCGACACAGCAGAGGTTTACGGCCCATACACCAACGAAGAATTGGTAGGTGCGGCATTGGAACCATTCAAAGGTCAGGTTACCATTGCCACCAAATTCGGGTTTAAATTTCAGGATGGCAAACAAGTGGGACTTGATAGCAGCCCTGCCAATATCAGAAGAGTAGCAGAAGCTTCGCTTCGGCGACTGCGGGTAGAGGCCTTGGATCTGTTCTACCAGCACCGGGTAGATCCCACTGTTCCCATTGAAGAGGTGGCAGGCGCCGTGAAAGAACTCATTCAGGAAGGAAAAGTGCGTTATTTTGGTTTATCTGAAGCTGGCGCTCAAACCATCCGCCGAGCCCATGCCGTTCAACCTGTTTCGGCCTTACAAAGCGAATATTCCCTTTGGACCCGGCAACACGAGCAGGAAATCATACCAACACTTGAAGAACTCGGTATAGGTTTGGTGGCTTTCAGTCCGCTTGGAAAAGGTTTTTTGGCCGGTAAAATTGATGAAACCACGAAGTTTGCTGAAGGTGATATACGCAACCTTCTTCCCCGGTATACAGAGGAGGCGCGTATGGCCAATAAAGCCTTGCTGGATTTGTTGCAGCAATTTGCCGCAAGAAGAAATGCCACACAAGCCCAAATCGCACTGGCCTGGGTACTTGCGCAAAAACCCTGGATTGTACCCATACCGGGAACAACCAAGCTGCATCGCCTTACCGAAAACCTGGAGGCAGCGGCCATCACCCTTACAGCAAAAGAAATGGAAGAAATGGAAACTGCTTCGGTACAAATCCGGATTATTGGCAATCGGTACACCGAGCAGATGGAGCGGGCAACGGGGTTGTGAAAGCACTTTTGCAAATTAGAAGTTGAACTTCTAATTTGCAAAAAGCACAATAAGCCTTTGCTATCCACTTGAATAAATTACTTTTGTAAACCCGATACCCAGAACCTTCAATCCTTTGCCCATGATTTCCGTTACCATCAATCAAAAGGTTTACCAACTGGATGCTGATCCCAATATGCCCCTGCTGTGGGCCATCCGGGATCTTGCTGGCCTCACCGGCACCAAATACGGCTGCGGCGTGGCCCAGTGTGGCGCCTGCGTGGTGCACCTGAACGGTGAAGCAGTGCGCGCCTGTATCACGCCCCTCCGCAGCGCAGAAGGCCAGCAGGTGGTGACTATCGAAGGCCTCTCTGAAAACAACAACCATCCACTCCAGCTGGCCTGGCAGGAAATAGACGTACCCCAGTGCGGCTACTGCCATTCCGGACAAATCATGTCGGCCGCCATATTGCTCAAAGACAACCCCAACCCAACGGATCAGGACATAGACGATGCCATGTCAGGTAATATCTGCCGCTGTGGTACCTATCTCCGTATCCGGGAAGGAATCAAAAGAGCCGCGAAAATGAGGAAGTAGGGGTTTGAGGAGTTTTAAGAGTTTGATGGGTTGTTGCCTTTGTGTCTTAGTGCCTTAGTGCCTTAGTGTTTTAGTGCCTTAGTGT
>DLXL01000374.1:3496-3975 GCA_003448025.1 Saprospirales bacterium
AGTGCCTTAGTGTTTTAGTGCCTTCGTGCCATCCCCTCGTGCCTTTTTAAAAAACTTGTGCGCCTTATGACCAGAATTAAAACTTTACCCCTGAACCAAATATCCGTATTGATCATCATCCTGTCGGTGATAACCGGACTGGCTTCTACCTCTATGCACCCGGCTGCAAATCCGGACTGCGAGGCGACGGAAGTCCTGAAAAGAGACAGTGTCAAGTCAGTGAAAGCCTTTTTGGAGGCATACCAAGTATTGATGAGTCCCAGGTGCGTGAACTGCCATCCCGCCGGCGATGTGCCGCTGCAGGGCGAAGACAGTCATGTGCATGCCATGAAACCACAAAGAGGCAAAGACGGGAAGGGTATCAATGCCATGAAATGTACCAACTGCCATCGGGAGGCCAATACTCCGGGTCCGAACACACCCCCTGGCGCCCTCAACTGGCACATGCCTCCGGCAGACATGAAAATGGTTTTTCAGGG
>DLXL01000489.1 GCA_003448025.1 Saprospirales bacterium
TTTTTTTACAACTACCTTCTACCACTCCCTTCTTTCCTTTTTTGTTAAATTACTTTGTACCACTCTCTCCGTGCCTTTGTGGTTCAAATACGTTGTAACTATCTCTCCGTGCCTTTGTGGTTCAAAAAATCATGGTATAAAAAAAACATGAGCTACCCCAAAATTGGGATAACTCATGTTCCAATATTTTTCAGTCACTAAGTTGGTTCAACACTAGTTTTTACTACCGTCTGCAGGCTTTTTCTCTCGTTTTTCTACACGCTCAATTACAATACTGGTTGGACCAGCCGTGATTTTGAACTCTGTACGACGGTTAAGCTGGTGTTCTTCTTCCGAACATTCCACTCCGTTGGTACATTTATTCTGCAATTGTTTTTCACCATAACCTTTGGCTACGATCCGGTCAGCTGCAATACCCTTGGCTACGATCCATGCTACCGCACTATTGGCACGGCGTTGAGAAAGATCCTCGTTATAGGCATCGTTACCGCGTGCATCCGTGTGGGAAGACAATTCGATTTTCATTTCCGGATATTTTTTCATCAGATCCACCACGCTCTGTAGATCTGGCTCTGCATCCGGGCGGATGTTGTCTTTATCGTAGTCGTACAGGATGTTATCCAAACGAATGGGTTCGTTGATGCGAAGCGTATCGTATTCAGGCTCCTTTTTCAACAGGCGGAGGGTTAGTTTTTTCTCTACCGTGGTTGTTTTCTTGATGCCATTGGTATTGAATGCCAGGGAATCAGGTTTATAGCCTTCAGCATTTGCAATGATCAGATAGGAACGATCTGGTTGCAGGGTGAATGGGAATTCATTAGAAGCCAGGTTGGTTTTCTCATCTACCGGCATGGCTTTTTTCTCCGTAACATCCAGCATGGTCACCACTGCGCCTTTAAGTGGTGGATTTTCCTTTAAATTTTCCTTTTTGAGGCGAACACGGAAGGTTTTAGCTACCAGTTCAACTTTGATGCGTTCCAGTTCCCATTGATAAATATCATCGCAGCAGGTTTTGCTTTTGAGATTGTTTGGCCCGGGCCGGTTGCTTTGGAGGAAACCGGTGAAACCATCCGTAGAACGGGTATAATGCAAATCATCCAGACTGGTATTAATGCCCAGCGGCAGGTGTTTGGGCTCACTCCAAACAGAACCATTCCATTGAGATTCAAATACATCGTATCCGCCAATATTCGGCCGGCCATTGGAGCTAAAATACAACTTGCCATCCTGGTAGAAGGGAGAAGCTTCGTCACCGTCAGTGTTTACCACTGCACCAAGGTTAACAGGCAAACCAAATACGCCCTCTGATTTTTTAGTAGCGTAATAAATGTCAAATCCACCTTTGCCACCTGGCATATTAGCTACGAAAAAGAGCACCTTCTCGCCAAAAAGTTCCCCTTCGCAAGGGTGTTTAGCAATAAAATCGCCATTAACACCAGTGGCTTCATTGGCTCCGCCCCAACCGTCGGAACCTTTTTGGGAGACAAATATTTTACTGGTCCCAATGTCCTGGCCTTTTTCAGTCAGTTCTACACGGGTAAAATACATGGTTTTGCCGTCAGCAGAAATGCTAACATTGCCCTGATGCCAACCTTCCCGGTTTATCTGGGTACCTAGTGGTTCAGGTTCTCCATATTCTGCACCGGATTTCGAGGTGGTATACACTTTGGAATGCCAGTCGCCTTCTTTCCCGTTCAAAACCACTACTTCTTTGGAACGAATGGAAGTGAAATAGAGTTCGCCAGAGCTGTAGGATGGAGAAGCGGCGGTTTGCGGATTGTTGGCCGTTTTCCCGAGATTGGCAATGATCAGATTTTCAGGCTGTTTCATTTTACGGGCCAATTCACAGCCTGCAATTTCAACTTTGGCCTTTTTCTTCATGTTTTCATCAGCACCATTTTCAATGTACTGATTGAACATGTCGGTAGCTTCAGCATATTTACCATTGTATTTCATGCTGAGCGCCAGCCAGTATTTTAGCTCTGTGAATTCCAGTTTGCGGTCGCGGTTTACCAGACGTGCGAATCCTTTTTCCGCCTTTTCATAATCGCGCAGATCAAAATTCAGCTTGGCCACTTTGGCCTGAATTTGTTTGTCCTGTTTGTTTTCAGACAGGTATTTTTCATAAAGTTCTGCGGCAGCATACGGGTTTCCGTCTGCTTCTGCTTCTTGGGCAGATTTAAGATTGGCTTCCGGGGTGGAACGATTGAGTGGTTGTGCCTGAAGTCCAATCGTCAACAATGCGGCGCCTATGATGAGTGCAAATTGTTTTTTCATTTTATGCCTGCGGCAAGTAGCCGAATTAGTTTGAATTTTTGTGAAAATCAATGAGTTAGCCTGATTACCTGATTAGAATCGAGGGCATAAAACTTTGGTTTTAACTTTGGCAGGTTTATAGATCTTAACGATGTAATTAGCCGCAATTTCAAAACCGCCGCGATAGTTACTTACGGAGTTCAAATCGCTCACATTCACGTCATATGCTAACCCGACGCGCAGTGTTTTATAACGTGCGCCGAGCATTGGATACACGGCATCACCGCCCGTAAGACGGTAGCCCAGACCGAAATTCAGATCAATATCTTTTTCTTTGTTGAACACATAAGATCCCAAGGCCTGTAAACTGATTTCATCTGCACCGCTCATGGTTTGGTACATGAAAGACGGTCCTACACTCAGTTTGTCATTGATCTTAATGTTGAACAAGCCGGTTACTACAGAGCGTCGGGCAATTTCATCCGAGCTGCTGGAAGTACCGGTACTGGTGCCACCACCACCACCACCACCACTGGTTACCAAACCATACCGGCCTCTGCCGATGTGGTACATAGCATACCCGATGCTCATGTCCATCCGTTTGTTCAGTTTTGCGCGAAGCGTTACACCGCCATCAATATCGCTCCAGTCTGACTTGGCCTCAGTAGCATTCAGGAAGTCTACCTGGGCGCCAGAGTTATATCCTCCGGTAGGGGTAGGATTGAGAAAACCTTCTTCAAACCTAAGTGCATCCGGATCAAGGCGACGTCCGGCCTGTCCATATTGAGCGCCAATGGTAAGATAGGCATTACCTTTTTTATCCAATGCGAGGTGATAGGAGGCTCCCAACTTGGCGGCAGTGTGGGTCAAACCACCTGCGCCGGCCTTATCGGAGAAAAATACCAGCCCGACACCCACCCAGTCGCGTTTGCGGAAGCCGGTGATGATAGGTGCATCCACCCAAAGCGATGGGGTTTTAAACTGGCCTTTGTTTCCGATCACACTGGCCCACTGGCCACGGTAAATTCCACCAATCCGCACCGTACCCTCAAACGCCCCTATGTTGGCGGGGTTGAGCGTCATAGGTGACATGTTATACTGTGAAAAGTGGATGTCCTGAGCATTCAGGGTATTGAGGCTCCAAAAGGCCGCAAGAAGGAATAGTAGTTTTCTGACGTGCATAATGTTGGATATTGGACTGATTGACATTGGATTTTAGACAGTATGAGCTCAAAAATGGTGTTTTCTATCGCATTGGCATCGCAAAATACGATGTGAACAAAAGCCTGGTTAGGCTGCATGCAATGTTTTCCGGCGAAATGTAGAGCAATTTACAGATTCCCGTATCAAGCAAGGTAAGCCTTTTTCTGAAAAAAATGGTTTTTAGCTTGTACATGGCATTTTTTTGAGTGAATGAATGAAAGAAAGCGTTTGTGTGACTATGGAAGCAGGCTTTTTAAAATGAAATCAATATCTTGATCTTTCATGCAACGGAAGTGCCCTTTGGGACATTTTTCGTGTCCGATTTTAGAGCAGGGCCGACAAGAAAGCCCGGACACTTCTATGGACGTATTCAGATCCAAACCGGTTGGGTAGAATGGGTACATGCCAAATTCAGGCACTGTGCTGCCCCAAATCGAAGTGATGGGTTTGCGCAAAGCCGCAGCGATATGCATAAGTCCGGTGTCATGGGTAATAACCCGTTGTGCCTGTTGGGCTACCAGTGCAGACTGGTGCAGGCTTAATTGTCCACATAGATTATATACATGAGGGCCGGCCGCTTCAGCAATATGCTGACCTATCAATTCCTCTGGTTTTCCACCAAGCAGCACCAGAGGTTGGCCAATAGCCTTACACAACTCCAGAATTTTGGCTTCGGGCATCCTTTTAGTGGCGTGAGTGGCGCCAATGGCAAACGCAATAAATGGGGTTTTCGGTAGGCATTCGTTGGGCAAAGTAGTGTCTGGAGGAATAAAATAGTCCAGCCCCTGACCATCGTCCTGTACGCCAAGGTGTGCTACTGTGGCCAGATAACGCGCTACGATATGTTGTTTGGGAAGTGTGTTCCAGCCCGTATTCACCAAAAGCCACTTTTCCCAATTTAGTTTATTAAAAGCCCGGGATGGCCTTCCCAGCACCCATTTTAACCGGAAAGTGCGCAAATTGTGGTGTAAATCTACTACCAGATCGTAGGCTTCCGACTTTAGACGGGATATAAGGCCGGTATCCAGTTCTTTTTCGAAGGTGAATACCTCATCGCAATAAGGATTGGCTGCCAGCATGCCGGCAAATGCCTTTTTGGTGAGGAAATGAATTTCCGCATCTAGTTGTTTTTTCAGACAACGAATAACCGGGGTGGTCAGGACAATATCCCCAATGGAGGAAAAACGGAGTACCAGGATTTTCAAAACAAGTACCAGAGGATAATGCTAAAAAAGCCAGCGGCATGAGTTGCAGCTGGCTTTTTCATGTTGAAAAGTTGGGTGTCGTAAGGGCAGCATACTGCGCTTACAAACGACCTAGTGCACCGGCAAGTGCAGTAAACTGGAATGGCCATGCCACCCAGATCCATTCAGGGGACCAAATCAGCAAAGCGATCATCCCAATGGTGCTAACGATGAACATGATCCAATCGCGGCCGGGGTTATCAACGTATTCTTCGTTCTTTTTCATGTTGTGCAATTCTTGATTTGATGGGCAAAAGTAAAAACGTTTTGGAAAACCATTGTCATATTCCAACAATTTGGATCGGGTTCAAATTTGGTTTTTTCACTTTCTGCTAATTCCGTTCCTTTGCAGGTATGATTCAAGTATTTGTTACCGGCGGAACGTTTGACAAAGAATACAATTATCTCACAGGTGAATTGTACTTCAAAGACACACATCTCCCTGAAATGTTCCAATTGGGGCGTTGTGGGGTGGATATTGATATTCGCACCCTGATGATGGTGGATTCACTTGAAATGCGTGATGAAGACCGTGCATTGATCATCCACAGTTGCAACCGGAATCCTTCCAACAGGATTTTGATTACCCACGGTACTGACCGCATGGTGGAAACGGCCCGGCATTTAGCCGAGGCAGACATCAAGGATAAAACCATTGTTCTCACAGGTGCCATGGTTCCATATGCTTTTGGTACCTCCTCCGATGGTTTTTTTAATCTCGGGAGTGCACTGGCGTTCGCTCAAGTGTTACCACCGGGCGTTTACGTTGTCATGAACGGACGATTCTTTAACTGGGATCGGGTTCGAAAGAACCGGCAAACCGGCATGTTTGAAGAAATCATGGACGATCAAACTCAGGTTGCCATTTAGTGCTTGTGTAAAAAGTCTAATTGCCCTTGAAATAATACAACATAGATAACAGCACTGATCAGGGGAGCAATAATGCTGAGTAACATGACATAAAAATACTTTCTGGGTACTTTGGAGCGCTCCATCGATTCCGACATAAGGGCAATAATCAGAACCGCTGATACGATAGCGCCAATAATTAGCGTTAACAAAGTGGCTATGAAATCACTCATGAGCCATATTCCCAGCCAAATAATCAGTTCCAGGAAGAAAATCTCGAACAAAGAAAGGCGAAGCATATTCGCTTAGAAGGATTTAAGTATGAAAAAAAACTATTTTTTGTTTTTTCTGCTGCTGTGTGGCAGCAACGGCATAATGGCCCAAAATCAGGAAGTAGAACCAGCCCCACCCAGTTCTGAGGCAGAATTTGAACGTCAGTATCAGGAAAACATCCGCAAAGAAGTTTTAAATGGCGTTTATATCCCCAAAAATTTGGAGGATGCTATTACAGAATTAGACAAACGCGTTAGTCCGGAGGCAAGGATGAAATTCAAATCCATTCCCGAAGACAGTGTTTGCGTATTGATGCATCATCGCCTTGGGCAATGGATGATTCACAATTGGGGCTTTTATGGTGGATCCAGATTTTCGCATTATCTGCGGAGTGCTGGGGTAACTTTTCCAGATGATATGGCAGATTTTATGATCCTGGCCTATCATCGCAGGCAAAATGAAAAGCCTGTTGCTATTAAAGAGCTAGCCACAGAATTTAAATCAAAACGTAAAAAAGCATACGAAGAGGAAAAGAAAAAAGGGAAAGTGATTCATGAGGAGGTGCGAAAGAGAAATTAACCTCAAGACAACCGACTTAAAACAGATGAGCCACCCTGCAATGTTGCAGAGTGGCTCATTCCATAATACTGAGTGTGTAGTTTGTTCACAGCGGAATGGTACCGCCCATACTATTACGTAGACCGGAAATGTCGGTCAAAGATTTTTTGGTGTCTTTCCCCCCTTCAACCTTGCTCAAATCAGTTTTGTTAAGAACGTTGAGTTCAGATTCTAATTCTTCCAAGGAAAAGCTTTTCTTTTCTGAACCGTTTTGCGGACGATCTTCTTTCTTTTTGAAAGCTGAAAACATGAGATAGTGAAGCTTGTTAGGAATAAATAAGGTGAAATTCAGGCCAAAGGTAATTATTTTTTTCAAATAAACAAAATAGTGGAGCAAAATTTAAGGAAACGGTCGGCAATCCGGCATTTTTTTGTAGTTCTTTTTAAGAAGTGGTAGCTGAACACCCAGCTGACAAGTTGTATTTCTTTATCCTGCGTTAAAGAACAGAAAAAAATTGTTTAACTTTTTCCCAAAAACATTTAACAAGATCAACTGTTTAAAGACATTTGTGGGGAACAAGCAAACGCACATGGCCATTTACTCCATAAGGGACTTGGAGAAATTAACGGGTATAAAGGCCCACACTATCCGTATCTGGGAACAGCGGTATGGTTTGATTACGCCTGCACGAACCGATACCAATATTCGCTATTATACCGATGAAAACCTTCGCCATCTGTTCAATATTGCATTGTTAAACAGAAACGGGATCAAAATAAGTAAGTTGGCGAAGATGTCTCCGGAAGAAATTACAGCTAAGGGAGCCGCCATTGCCCAAAATAATCCCAATCCTAATTCTCAGATCGACGCGCTCACCCTGGGAATGATTGATCTAAACGAAGGCGCCTTTGAACAGGTGTTTGTTGAATATGTGCATCTCAACGGGTTCGAGCGATGTATGCTTGAGTTGATTTATCCATTTTTAGATAAACTTCGACTACTCTGGCTCACTAATAGCATCAGTCCCTCGCACGAAAAATTTGTAGGCCAAATTATCCGCAGAAAACTAATGTGTGCCGTAGATCAGAGCACACCCCGGCAAGACACCCCTGTTTTTTTGTTGTTTTCTCCTGAAGGTGAGAGCCAGGAACTTACGTTGCTTTTTCTTCAATATTTGTTGCGTTCCCGTGGGATGAGGGTAACTTATTTGGGTGCTAATGTTACTGTTAGCGACCTGAAAGATGCTTGCCAAACGCTTCGGCCATCCTATGTTTTTACCATTTTGCAGGAGCCGCTTCCGCGTCAACCCATTCAATCTTATGTGGATCAGGTGTCTAAAGCTGTTTCAGACAGTGAGATCCTGCTCACTGGACAACAATTTTTTGTCGGGCCAGTCAATCTTCCTCCCAATGCCAGAGTGCTAAACGGGCTCCCCGGAACACTTCAGTTCCTCGATGGCATTAAAGTCAGGCGCTAAACGCCTACTTTTGTGCCACTTATTCAATCATGCAATCAATGATCGCCAAAACGCTTGCAGGTCTTGAGCCTGTATTAGCTGAAGAATTGCGCCTAATGGGCGCTAAATCAATCCAACCGCTCAAACGAGCTGTGGCCTTTGATGGCGACATGGATTTAATGTACCGGGCAAACTACGAACTCCGAACAGCCCTCAGGATACTGGTTCCATTAAGATCTTTCTCTGCCTATGACGAAAGAAGCTATTATGAAGCGATCCGGGAAATAAACTGGATCCAACTGATGGGGGTGAATGATTCGCTGGCCATAGATGCCGTAACTCAAGGCGAAGTGTTCAGGCATTCACATTATCTTGGTCTGCTCACTAAAGATGGCATTGTAGATCAATTCCGCGACCGATATAACCGGCGCCCAAATGTCAATACCGTTTCGCCAACCCTGCGGATCAATGTCCATGTTCAAGGTACCCATGTAGACATTTCGCTGGATTCCAGCGGTGATTCCCTGCACAAACGAAATTACCGCAGAGATACGGTAGAAGCGCCACTCAATGAGGTGCTCGCTGCCGGGATGATCCTCCTTTCCGGTTGGAATGGCAAGGGCCCCTTTGTGGATCCAATGTGTGGATCTGGCACCCTTCCGATTGAAGCTGCCATGATTGCCACTCAAACCCCAACTCAGTTCAGGAGAGAATCTTTTGGCTTTTTTAAATGGCTGGATTTTGATGCCAAACGTTGGAAGGCCGTAAAAGAAGCTGCAGATGCCCGTGTTCAGCCTTTTGAATTTCCTATTTTAGCATCTGATAAAGAATCCAGGGCAAGAAATGCCACAGCACTTAATCTGATGTCGGCCGGACTGGAAAAGTGGGTTAGGGTAGAAAAAATGCCTTTCGACAAACTGGAAGCTCCTGAACCCCCTGGAACGCTCATCATGAATCCACCTTATGATGAACGACTTAAGGTGGAGGATACCATTGCGTTTTACAAGGGGATTGGTGATTTGCTCAAAAAACGCTGGCCCGGATGGAATGCCTGGATAATTTCTTCCACCAGGGATGCCATGAAGCATATTGGGTTGAGGCCCTCGCAAAGAATTACC
>DLXL01000370.1:0-376 GCA_003448025.1 Saprospirales bacterium
TTTAGTGTTTGGGTGTTTGGGGGGAAAGTACGATGCATTCCACTCTGCGGTTGGCCTGGCGGCCTTCATCGGTGGTGTTATCGGCTATGGGACGGGTTTCGCCGAAGCCGCGGGCGCGGAGGTGGTCGGCGCGGATGCCTTTGATTTCCAGGTAGTCTAGTACGGATTTGGCCCGGCGCTCAGACAGCTCCTGATTAGATTCATCGGTACAGATATCATCAGTATGACCACTTATGCCGAGTACTACTTCCGGATATTTGACCAGAAAATTGACCAGAGAGTCCAGTTCCCGACCGGCTTCGGGCCGCAGGTCGGCTTTGCCGGAGTCGAAAAGTACTCCTGCGCTGAAGGTGTATTTTTTATCTTTGAGCAGGCG
>DLXL01000370.1:531-3748 GCA_003448025.1 Saprospirales bacterium
CTTTGAGCAGGGCTTTTTCCAGGGATTGGGGTGGGGTAGGCGGGGTTTCCGGGGTGAGTGATAGATCGTCTACACACAGATAGGTTACACGTTTGATCTTATCAATGGCTGAGCCTTGTTTGGCATTTTTCTGGTTGATGAGCTGGTGAGCGTCCTGTGGAAGCGAGTTGGGGGTGGTTTTGTCGGAGAAAAAATTGCCCACCGTAAAGTATTGAAAAGGCTGATCGGGCACGAGGGAAGCGGAGAGTTTGACCCATTGACCGCGGGATTCTATGATGTTATTAAAATTAATTTGCGGGCGTAGCGCACTTTCTGCAATCGAGGCGGGGGATATCTCATGTATGTTGAATGGCGCAACGGAAAAGCAAAATCCGAGATTGCCGGATTCCACCGGAATGACCGGGGTTTTGGGGGTATAGACTTTGGATAAGTGGATTTTGGCAATATTGGAATCTATTTTTACCCAGCACTCAAATTTGTATTTGCGTCCGGGTTTGAGCGGTGCGTTGAGTTGTCCTTGCACAAATTCGTGGAAATCGTTGCGCTGGCCAACGTCTTCAGCGGGCAGGTAGGTGATAATTCCCAGGCATTGTTCGCCGCTGTGTACGGATGTAAACCATTCGCAATTTTCTGCAGCGCGGAGTAAATCGGGTGTGCCACCGGTAAATCCGGACCATGCTTTGGCACGGCGAGGGAAATCGTAGGAGTATTGCGTGAACTCGCAGGGCACCACCACGGCGTCTGGCAGGATTTGCTCGAAGGAAGGGTTGACGACCAGGTTTTGGGCGTTGGTGCAGATGGCCTGGCAAAGGATCAGGGTAAAAATCAGACGCATAGGTGATAAAAACGTGTTTTAATCGAAAACGAATCAAAGTGTTTTTTGTGATGTTTAATCTGGCCTAAATTTTGTTTATCTAATATTAATATTTCAAGCGTTCCGGTTACCCTGGGTATACATTATAAATTATTCTGTTACCTTTGTACAAGTGTTTATCACATTTTATTAATAATCCGCAACTTCTCGTAAATCTCATGCAGGGTTTTCTTCCGTCCATTGCCTTTGTTATGGATATGATGTAGCGTTTTTCCCATACGTTGGATCTCTGATTTCCTTGCAACCTGATTGTAAACATCTGAACCCTTTTCGTTCTGGCGGGATAGGTTCGAGTAGGCACGCTTATGCAAGATCTCAAGGAAATCATTTTACTACTGATACAGCATGGCATCTATCCTTTGAAAGGAGCAGATGCCAAGTCCAAGTTGCTGGCTTTTTGGGATGGTATTGCCAAAGGTAAGTTCTCCACCGATGAGGCAGCGGCCAAGGCGCTTTACGACGAAAGCGTGGAGGGGTCCAAATATCGCAAGTTAAAATCAGACCTGCGGGAGCGGTTATTGGAGGCTGTTTTAGAAATTGACGGAAACCAAAAGAGTTATTCCGATTATCAAAAGGCTTATTACGAGTGTCATAGGCAATGGGCCGTTGTACGTATTCTCACCGGACAAAATGCCAATGCGGCGGCTTTGTCGGTAGCCACACGTTTATTGCGGCAGGCTGAGAAGTATGATTTTACTTTGCTTGCCATGGATATTGCCTCTTATTTGCGTACACAATACGGACTAAGAGAGAGCAACGACCGTAAGTTTAGAGATGCGCAGGAGATATTTGAAAAGCATCGGAAAACCTATGATGCGGAAAATCAGGCCGAAGCCTTGTACACGACGCTTATTGTGCGTTATGTCAATAACCGTTCCGCACAAACGGATGTGAGTAAACTTGCTCAGGAGTATTGGGAGCAGATTCACGTATTGATGGAGCAGCATGAAACCTACAAATTGCAGATGTACGGGTATATGATAGGATTGATGCGACATACTGCTGCCAACGATCATTCGGCTGCCTTGGTGGCTTGTAATGAGGCGATTCAGTTTTTCAAAACCCGCATGTATGAGCCCAGAGTGCCTTTGCAAATCTTTTATTATCAGCGTTTGATCTGTAACATTCAGTTACGCCAATTTGAGGAGGGGCAGGAATCGGCTGATTATTGTTTGAAAGTGATGCAGGAAGGTACTTTCAACTGGTTCAAATACAGAGAGTTATATTTACAACTGTCGCTCCATACCGGAGAATTTGCGCAAGCAGCCAAAGTGTTGGATGAAACCCTTGCGCACAATCGTTTTGAATTTTTACCGGAGAACGTAAAAGAAATCTGGCGTATTTATGAGGCATTTGTCCATTATTTGATATTAGCAGGTAAAGCGCCGGCGCGAGCAAGCAGTGGTAAGTTTAAACTGGCGAAATTTATCAACGATACGCCTATTTTTTCCAAGGACAAGAGTGGGATCAATATTGCCATTATTGTAGTAAGACTTCTCCTTATGTTGCAGGAACGGCGTTTTTCCCAGCTCCTGGATGAGGTTGAGGCTATTGAACAATATTGTTACAGGCATTTGCGAGGGGATAATGCACAACGCAGCTATAGCTTCCTGAAGATGTTGTTGCATATCCCGACCAGTGGATTTGACCCCGTTCAGAGTGCTCAGAGAGCGGAAAAACATCTGCAAAAACTTAGAGAAACACCATTGCAGGTGGCAAACCAAACCCATGAAATTGAAGTCATTCCGTATGAAATGCTGTGGGAAATCATGTTGGAGTCACTTCATATAGCAAAAAAAACAGCTATACGCGCGTAACAATATTCCAAAAATGCGATTACAATTTGTATTGATTATCAATGTTTTGTGTGCATATTTGATAGATTCTAATCTAATGCATGCGTAACAAAACCTGCATATACGTTGCTTTAATAAAAGTGTGAGAAGAGCACCTTTGCTGCATCTGCATTTAATACATTCATCTTAATCGTTTGAAACTGCCTATGGACTCCCGTATGAAAAGTGTTTGCGCCGGCCCGAGCCCGGTAACAGGCACAGGAATTGTTGACACCACACAGGTGTAAAATGCATCCTAACAACGCTTTTTAATCCTTCGTAATTAATCTCCGCCTTTTCAGAGCCGCGGGGCGCAGGTTAGGGGCGGGGGGGGGGGTTTTTTTTTTTTTGAAAAAGAAGGGTGACAGGGGGGTAACACCAGAAAAAAAAAAAAAAAAATTTAAAGAAAAAAAAAAAAAAACAAAAGAAAAGATAAAGGAAGAAAAAAGAAAACACACAAAAAAAAAAATGTGAAAGAAAAGGAAAAAAAGAAAAAAAAGAGAAAAGA
>DLXL01000093.1 GCA_003448025.1 Saprospirales bacterium
TACCTTAATCTTTGAAACTATTTCCTTCACAAACCAATTTTTAAATTCATTTAAAATAACGTTTTTATTCAATATTTTCAACACCCCCCCCCCCCCCCAATATTCAAAATTATTACCATTGAATTTTATATGTTGTATTTCTAGCTTTGTTGTACTAGTATTAAATAATGGACGCGCACAAACATCTTCCGAATCCTGTAGCCCACAAAATTTTGGCTTTGAAGGACCTTCAGAAAATACACTTTGCGCTCAGTATGGAGGTCTAACTTTCGATATTTCAGTAGGATTAGGTACCATTTACCTTAATTCTTCACAACTGCCCTTATTGCCACCCAATCCCAACATACATGTAGTTGGTGATTTCAATGTAAATACAGCATTAATTTGGGAGGGTGCAACTATCAAAATCACCCCAGGCGTTTCTATCAATATTACTACAGCAAATGTTGGAATGCCTTCAAGCTTAAAACTTGACGATTGTAAACTTTTTGCATGTATGGGACTGTGGAAAGGGATAATAATGAATAATCATACTACTGTACAAACACTAAATGGTACTCACATTGAAGATGCTGAAGGTGCTATTCAAGCTATCAACACAATCAACACATCTCTCTTTATTGAGAATACAATACTAAATCGCAATAAAAAAGGTATTGTCCTTCATAATGATGTGATAATGCCTAAGTCACCTGTTGTGTATAAATTTAATAATAATACACTTATATGCACAGCGCCTTTGAATGGAACAATAAATGGTATTACAGAGGTTGGGGTACAGCTAAAAAACATCCAACTACCATTTTTAAATAATATTTCAACCTTCAATAATACATTTGAAAAAATGATTGACGGGATTAAGGCTGAAGGTGACAACTACACAACTCTTTTTGTCAATGATTTTAATTTTATATCAATTAAAAACGATGCAATTAATTTTTGGGGCAAAAAATTAGATGTTCGTAAAAGTATATTTGATCCAATTGGTGGATACGGAATATACATCCAAAACTCATCGGAACTGTACCTTAAAGACAATGTGTTTTACATGGAGCCTGTTGCTACACCTGCTCCATTTTTTAAATCGATGGTTTATTCAATTTTCCCAAAACCAGGTAATAATTACACGATTGATCAGAACTATTTTTATACTGAAGGTGTAATCGGGCCAGCAGGGTCTGTTGGGAGTGCTATCCATCTAGTCTCAGGAGGTTTAAGTGAACAAAACGCATCGATTACTCGCAATGTTTTTGATCTCTACAATGCAAGTAATCAAATACCTGGAATGGGTGTAATAGCCGTTAACTTGCAAGGAGGATTTATTCAACCAAGTCAAATAAATATAGAAAATCACAACAAATTCAACACCAACCCCTATATAACAAATTCAAACATAGGGGTTTCATTAAGTTTAGAGGCCAGCAATGTCACTGTTGTCGGAAATGATTTTTCTGGAGGAGGAACCTGTGTTCGGTTTTCAAATTCTGAAGGAACGGGTAATGCGGTTATCGGCAATGTGACAAATCTAGTTCCTAATATTGCAACTAGTTTAGGCGGGGGATTTAATTTTCAAAACTTTTGGTCTCCAGTCATCTGTTCAAACGTTAATAATGGCACTTCGCTTATTGGATTCGCTTTCCAAGGGAAGAATTATTCAACAATATTATCAGGAAATACCACATTTGGAGGTCTTCAAAATGGCATGACAATATTTACAGGCCAAGACCCCGCTGCACTTATCGGCCAGCAAGTGAACACTGGTAATAAATGGTTCCCAATATTAGAATACATTAAAGGTCCTTTTGGACCAGGCTTTTATTTTGTGCGTCCTAGCGTAGCTCACGGTAGCACAAATCCAGATTTTCTTGAATTGTCAAAGTTTTTTGTTTCAACGGATCAGTCCGAGTGGAACGTAAATCAATATACGTTCTTCTCTGAATATCACCCTGCCGTAGAAGAAATAGTGCCAGATACTCCACCATTAGAAGACGCCTTTTTTACAAAATTTGGCACTTCAGAGAGTTCAAATTGCATTAATCAATTAGCAGGAGGAAATCCTGATAAAGCTGACGCCCGCATTGCCGATGGTAGTTTTGCCACAATTGTCCAAGACCCAATAGCTGTTTGGGACGCAAAACGATATCTATATAAAAAACTTCAAAATGAGCCAAGTTACATTTCTGCATACTCTGCATTCGCTACATTTTTACAAAATGAGCAAAGTAGTAATATAGGTAAATTTTACCTTTTAGAAAAGAAAATTGATGAAGCTATGGGGTTAAGCGCATCTCTAAAAAGCTCAGCATCCTCCTTAGCAAACCAAACTGCTACATTAGAAGGGCAATTAGCCTCATCAACTGAAATTACTAGTATTAAATCCTTACTCGAGCAGAAATTCGTAGTTGATTCAAATTTAATAAATGTCCAGATGCAGCATATGACCGAGAGGATCGCAAAATTATTGGAAGCTCTCTCAATATGGCAAACGATAACTCCACAAGCTCAACACGAGACATACAGGAAGGATGTTTTGGGGATGTTCATTACAGCCCAACTTAACCAAGGTGGTGAGTTTACCCAAGATCAAATAGCTGGGTTAAAAGCGATTGCTGTTCTCTGTGTAGAAAATGGAGGTATGGCAGCTCCTAAAGCTCAAAGTTTTTTACCATTATGTGCGCTTAAAGAAATACAAGATCAACTTGATGCATGTAATGGAGAATTCGAGCTTGAAAACAGAAATGATTTAGAATCCAGAGTTATTTATCTTCCAAATCAGACAGAAACCAGTATTGCTGTCTTCCCAAATCCAGCTTCTGACAACTTTACGATTGCCTTACTTAAAGGTGAAAATGGCAATGCAGAAGTGTTTTCAACGACAGGACAGAAAGTGCTTGGAATGTCTTTGCATTTTGGAGAGAATATTTTTTATTCAGAACTTCCGAATGGTGTGTACATCGTTCGTGTACGATTAAGTGACGGGGAAACAATTTCCCAAAAACTATTAATTAACCGCTAGTTCAATTTTTACTAACGGCATACTCTATTCCTAGATAAGGACAGAGTATGCTGTTTTCTTGTTTTTGTCATGAAATGGTTGTGTTTTTTAATTTTCTTGGCCCCAACCACCCTTTTATCACAGAAAATGTACGATGCTCAATGGGTCCTTTGGGGGTTTAGCAAACTGGATTTTCGATATGATACCCTCACAATTTCAAGCACCCCCCCAAACCCATTTATTGGTATCGGTACTTATACCAATACTATGTGTGATAAGCATGGTAATATCTTATTTCAGACAGGAGGATGTGCAATTTACAATAAATTATACAAGGTTATGATTAATGGGGATGGCATAAATTCCGATTTTACTTACCTCTCATGGTGCGGTGTAACTGGAGACTTCCCCATTAAACAGAGCACCTTACCATTGGCTATTCCAGAAGATTCACTCAGGTATTTAGTCTTTAGCTATGACTATGATGATCCTTTTGGATTTGGCGGGCCATTGCCTGTGCCGCTTCATTTATACTATCACGTTATTGACATGAGCCTTGATAATGGACTCGGCGCTGTAACAATTAAAAAGCAAATTGCTGTTCAGGATACATTTAGCAGAGGGTATTTGCAGGCAGTTCGTCATGCCAACGGATTAGATTGGTGGGTAGTTGCACCGAAATGGAACTCTAATTGTTATTTCATTGTACCTGTCACCGACACAGGTGTAGGTATGTTTCACACTGATTGCCTTGGACAAATATGGGACGATGATGATCTTGGCGGACAAACGGACTTCTCTCCAGATGGAACTAAGTATGCAAGAGTTGAAGGGCACAACGGGTTATTTGTATTTGACTTTGATAGTGAGAGCGGACACTTGTCTAACCCTATCAAATTAGAGTACCCTCAACAAGAAGATTTCACCAGGGGTGTATGTTTCTCTTCCAATTCGCGTTACTTATTTGTAAGTGCCAGACTCCAACTCTTTCAATATGACCTATGGGCATCAAACATCCAAGCAAGTATGCAATTAGTTGGTGAAATTGATTTGACAATTATTCAACCTGGACAAAGTACCCTAGGTCTCTGTAAACTTGGTCCAGATGGTCGGATATATATAGCAAGCCAGGGCAACCACAAGTTCCTGAGTTTAGTTAATAAACCTAATTGCCCAGGGTTAGCATGTGATTTTCGTCAGCATGCTATTGAGCTACCAGAGACTAATCATTCCGGGATTCCCAACTTGCCTCATTTCGATATAATAAGCACCTCTTATGATTGCGAGATGATCTCAACAAAAGAGCCTGAAGTATCTCTAAATCAGATTCTCAATACTACTCCCAACCCAGCTTTTGAAGAAATAACCATTAGTATACAAACTCCTGTACAAGGTAAATGGAATTTATTAGATGTTTCAGGAAGAAATATTAAATCCGGCGAATGGAAAGATACTTCCATGAGAATCAATGTGGAGAATTTAACACCTGGCCTGTATTTTTTTAAAATACATACTACTATTGGCCAATTCTTTGTCTGTAAAGTTTTTGTGCAGTCAAGGTAACCCTTCTATGTTATTGTGTAAGTCAGTCTCTCGATGGCTTTGTTGCATGAATCTTGT
>DLXL01000275.1:0-7759 GCA_003448025.1 Saprospirales bacterium
AAATCGGAAATCGAAACAAATCGGAAATCGGAAATCATTGTCCTGTACATCATGCGGATAGTCAGTTAAGTGAAAAATAAGATGCTACCTCACTTAAACCATCCGGAATACATCACATAGTTGTTCGCAATGCGCTCAATCTGACCCTTAAACAGTTCCGGGGTAAGCTCCTTGACTCGTTTGGCAGGTACGCCGGCATACACACCGCCGGCATGACAAACTGTATTTTCCAGCACGACCGCCCCGGCTGCAATGAGGCAGTTCTCTTCCACCACCGCCTGATCCATAATGATGGCGCCCATACCAACCAGCACGTTATCGTGTAAGGTGCATCCGTGTACCAGGGCCCGGTGCCCAATACTCACATTATTCCCAATCGTGGTGCCGCATTTTTGGTAAGTTCCATGGATAATGGCGCCATCCTGGATATTCACCTTGTTTCCCATACGAATAAAATTCACATCGCCGCGCACTACCGCCTGAAACCAAACGGAACATGCATCACCCATTATCACCTCACCGATGATGGTGGCGTTTTCCGCCAAGAAGCAGTTTTCCCCAAATTGAGGTGTGATATCGCGACAAGGTAGAATGAGAGCCATAATGAATAATGAGGGGAATGTATCCCGGAATGATATTCCGGGAAGTGATTAAGGACTTTGAGGTTTAAGCAGTCGAAAAATTATAATGGCCAGAAATGCTCCGGCCGTATTGGCAAGCATATCATCGTATTCAAAAGAACGATTGGGAAAAAAGGTTCCTTGTATCCACTCCATGAAAGCGCCGTATCCGGTGGCCAGGATAAATATCAGCATCTGCTGGCTTCCGGGAATGGGCAATGGACCGGATTTGATGCGGCCCCATAATATCAGTGCCGTTAGCAGGGCATAAGCGGCAGCGTGAAATAACTTATCAGCCGAAAAGAGGTTGAACTTCGGCATGGGCATACCTGAATTAATCGAGAGCCAGGTAACAATGCCAAGCCAGATCAGGGCGGGGAGGTATGCTTTGTTTTTCATCGGTTTTTCTTTTTAGCCGGTTCCTGTGCTTTTTTGTCGTCCTGAACGCCCTGACGTTTGGTTTTATAATAATGCACCCCGGCGCCAAACACCCATCCTTCTTTACCGGATGGGGTGCGCACCTTTACCCAGTGATCCGTCACTTTTTCATATCCGAGACTTATTTCCTGGGTCCATTCTGTTTTTTTATTCAGAAAGGTTACCTGATCATACAACTTGAGTGTTTCCACTGTTTCACCCTTTAATCCAGGCTCTTTGCGCACTTTGAGCCCGTCGATACTCACGAACAAGGTACTGCCAGCGGCTTTAGCGGCGGTAGTAGCAGCAGGTGGCGGCGGTTCTGATTTTTTAATATCGTTGGTGAGTTCCGGGCGTTTAGGCGGAGGCCCGGACTTGGCTGCTTGCGGTGCCGGTTGACTTTGGGTAGTTGGCCGGGGCATTTCCGGATGTTCTTTTTCCTTAGGTTCCGGTTCGGCCAATTTAGGTTGGGCGCGCACCGAATCCGGCTTTAAAGGCCTTTCTTCGACATCGGAACCTTCTATTTCGCGTACCTGACGAATGGTTTGAGAACGGCGTTCGGCACATTTGGTAAAGCCCCACATAAGGGCGCAGACCAAAAACGCCGATAAAATGAGGGTTTCAGCCTTGGGTAGTTTCATATGGGCAAATGTAGGATTTTACTTTAGCACGGCTGCCTTTACTGCATCTTCTCTCGCTCCGTTTTTCATCCGGAACACCGGAATCGCTTACAACACCTCCGTTCTGGTAATCACCTCCGGACTCGGCCCGAAATTCATGGTAAGATCCCGGACAGTCACCTCCATGCCCTCCGGCAATTTCGATTTGGTAAAATCAATCAGCTCACCTTTTTCAATGAACCGGACGAAGTGTTTTTCCGCCTTTTTGCCGCCATATATTCGCACCATACTGCGGAAAAAGGGATGATCCAGCTTTTGATCAGGATCCTTTCGGGTTATGGCCAGTATCTCGCGCATCATTTGATCCAGGTTGGTGGCTCCTTTGCTTTTTTCGCGCAACAAGTTGTCCAGGTAAAAGGCATACAGGCAACCCCGACGGTAAGGCAATTTTTCCCATTCCTTTCCACCGTTCCAGAACCGTTCATAGTTCATGGAATCGTTGGGCATTCGACGCTTCGAAGAGCTGTAATGCTCGGAAGAGAAGGTATTTAAGTCTGTCAAAAATTGCTGCGTACTGATTAGCCCGTAACGCAAACTGTTTTTCAAGGTAAAATACTCGGTAAACCCTTCACTGAACCAGTACTGCTTCTCCTCTTCTGCATTTTGTATGTGTACCCCGATCCAGTGGTGCATGAGTTCATGCACCCACACATACCGGATCAGATCGTACTTAACTCCGGGGTTGTTGGTGGCGAACGACATAAAACTATTGGTCAGACCAGACCCGCCAACACTCACGGATTTGGAGGTTTCAGTCCAGGGAGCATCGTCTATGGGCAGGAATGAAACCGTGTAAATGGTATCGGAGTAATCGTTCCAGAATGCCCTGTGCCCTTCTACGGTGCGTTGCAGAAGGTTTTGAAGCGTATCATCGGAAAATTGGGTCCAATTGCCTCTGGTAAGCAGATAAACCGGTTGGTTTTTCACTTTAAAGCTGAACCGGCGGAAATCGCCGCCTACAAACACGGCTACAGAAAACTGACTATTAGTCAGCGTGGCGGTCTGGCTGCGGTCTGGCCCGAAGCTGTTGTGCAGCATCCAGTGTTCAGGGAATCCCTCCCACCTGAATTGCACAGGCTGGCGATCTTCCGGATCAGCCCAATAATCTTCCGGAGTGGCCAGCAAATGTCCAGGCTGTATATGAAAGTACTCCTGATGAAGAACGGGTTTATAGCAGCAATACCGGTAAAAAGCCTCTGTTTCTCCTTGCAAATCCAGCACCTCATAGCGCACACGCACACGCTTGCCCGGGAGGTGTTTCACCAAAAAGCGATTGCTATCCGGCTCTTTTTGCACTTCCACACCGGGATCCTGAGCAGGAAAATGGATAAAATTCATCTGATTGGGTTCCCCAAACTGATTGTTCTGATAATTCAGATATGTTTGCCCGGTAGCCGTGCCCTGGAACGACATTTCTACCAGGAGGCGGAGGCCGCCATTTTCCGGAAAAACCGGGCGGATGATATAGCTGAGTGGTTCCCGGGCAAGCAGGAACGAGGGGAATAAAAGAAGAAAGAGGAGGTGTTTCATAGTTATTTGTGTTGGACTGCTTCGCAGTCTGTTTTAGGGTTTGAAGCACCAAAGGCCTCAACATTAATGACACAAAGACAATTACCAACCGGTGTATGTGGCATTATTTTTAGATTAGAACCTCAGATTTTTCCATTTTTAGATGTTTTTACCGGATAAGGTGCGCCAGTGTATTACCTGGCGTGTGTCTTTTTTCAGACACACGTTAAGCTTCCCGGAATAGCATTCCGGGGCACATGCCGCCCAAACGCTTACCTTTGCCGCATGGTTCGTATTACCACAAATATTACCGATGCGGTTGCTTGCCTGAACAGGGAAGAAGTGATTGGTTTGCCTACGGAAACCGTGTATGGGCTGGCTGGCAATATCTACAGTGAAAAGGCCGTAAAACAGATTTTTGAGATGAAACAACGGCCTTTTTTCAATCCACTGATTGTCCATATAGGTCGTACAGATGCCGTTGAACAGATCGCCAAAAACATTCCGGAACAAGCCTATCAATTAATTGCTGCATTTTGGCCCGGCCCCCTTACGCTGGTGCTGGATCGGCAACCCGGCATTCCGGACCTGATTACTGCGGGAAAAGACACCGTTGCAGTGCGTATGCCCAATCATCCCCTGGCGCTGGCTTTGCTGGAACAGTTGGATTACCCCCTGGCGGCGCCCAGCGCCAATCCGTTTGGCTCGATCAGCCCTACAACCGCACAACATGTAGCCGATTATTTCCGGGATACACTGGAACTGGTGCTTGATGGCGGCCCCTGTGAACGGGGAGTGGAGTCCACCATCGTGGGCTTCCCGGGTGGTATACCCACCCTTTACCGGCATGGCTCTATCCCGGCAGAAGAAATCGAATCAGTGCTTGGGCAATTAACCTATGTAACCCGTAAAGAAAACGCACCGGATGCACCGGGTATGCTTTCCCGCCATTACGCACCGGCTACGCGTACTGTTCTCTCCCCGGATGTTGCTCAAACCGTGGCAGATAACCCGGGCCAGAACATTGGCCTGTTACTGTTCAACCGGCGCGCAGAGATTCCCCATATTACCCATCAGGAAGTTCTTTCTCCCGGCGGCAACCTGAAAGAAGCCGCCATGCACCTTTACGCTGCCATGCACCGCCTGGATCAACTGGGCCTTGACCTGATCATTGCCCAACGTTTTCCGGAAACGGGCCTTGGCCGAACCATCAACGACCGGCTGGAAAGGGCGGGCAAGTAAAGTATCGCCTATCCACCGTGTTTGTTGTCTGAGTTATCGTATACCGCATTAATCCCCAACGATCTTACCTTCACGGTTGAAATGCGGCACGGATTTTTGTTCCTCTTCCTGTTTTTCAGCTCCCTGAAACCGGGGCTGACGCAACACCCCTTTACCAAAAACTATCATACGGGCGATGGGCTTCCTTCCAATTATTTGTATTTCACGCTGCAAGACCGCAATGGCTATATCTGGATCAGTTCAGATGTAGGAGTGAGTCGTTTTGACGGACAAACCTTTACCAATTTCAACACATCACACGGCTTGCCAGATAATGAGGTCTTCACGATGATGGAAGACCGGGACGGCCGGATCTGGTTTGCTACACTGAACGGTAAAAGCGGGTACTATTTCAATGGCCGGATATATAATGAACATAACGACTCCCTGCTCCGCCAATGCAACCTGAAGGGCCTGACGATCAGGCTTTTTCAGCAAGAAGATGGACGCATTGTGTACGCCGGAGCTTTTAAAACGATATTGATAGATCTGGAAAAACACGAGATTGAGGAGCGGCATACAGACTCCGGGCTGGTGTTGGTTTGGAAGGAATCCGGAAATCGTATCGGAGGCGCTAGCTGGGAAATCGGGTACATAGAGTCTGGTGGATTCCGGGCTGTAGCGCCCTGCCCGAGAATGTCGCAAGCGGTACAGGCCATTCCAAAAGGGGATTCGCTGGTGGTAAGTTCAGGCGGTAGTTTGTTTACATTTAACCGGCATACACTCCAGTTATTGCATGAAAACCGATGCTTAAAACCCGGCAATCAGTTTATTTTTCTGTCTAAATCCGGTACCAGGCTTTGGGCCGGCACCCGCAATGGCGCTCATTTACTGGATGCACAAACGCAGGTCTTTGAGAAACATTTGCTACCCGGGCGAACGGTCTCTTCCATTCTGGAAGATCGCGAGGGCGGCATCTGGTTCACTACTTTTGAGGAAGGATTGTTTTATGTGCCTGACCCGGCCATTGTTCAGTATTCATTGGCCGACGGACTTTTGTACAAACGCGTAATCTGCCTGAGCAGGGATCCACGCCAACGCTTGTGGATTGGTTCGGAGGGCAGCGCTTTTTCCGTTTTTGACGGTAAAACCATCCAATCCAGGGTGATTTTCCAAAAAATCGTGACCAATAAAAATATCCGAACCATCCGGCATTTGCCAGACGGAAGCACTTTTGTGGTTAGCAAAGCAGGCACTTTAATGCTCAGGCAAAACCGCGAAGACCTGCTGATTCACCGCGCTTCTGATGTGGCTTTGGCGCCTGACGGGAACCTGTGGGGCGGCTTGAACGGCTTGTATATTATCCCGCCGGAACTTGCACGCCAAAAAATGATCCCGGCCCATGCTCCGCTGGATGTTGCAGATGAAAACCAGTGGTACGGCAAACCTCATCTAACTAATTTCAAAGGCTACAAGGTTGAAAAAATTGAATTTGACGACGAAGGTTATGGCTGGGTTGGCACCCATAATGGTCTGTTCAGGGTAAATGCCGACGGCAGGGAAGAAAAAATACTCCCTCATAGTATCCGTGATCTCCTTTTCAACCCCAAAAACCGGCAACTGTGGGCGCTTTGTGAATCCCGCGGACTCTTTGTCTTGCAACAAGGGAAGATCCGTGACAGCATTGCCATCCGAAATCAATTTGGTGAAGTGATTTGCCGGGATTTGTGCATGGATGATCATGGCAAATTGTGGGTGGGTACGGCAAGCGGTTTGTTTATGGTACAGGAAAAAAACGGAGGTCTGGATTTAACCAATTTCTGGGGAGTACTTGGCCTGGGATGGGACAAGATCAATGCCGTAGAAGTAGTTGGAAATCAGGTGTTTATCGGGAAAGACGATGGTTTGCTTACCATTCCAACCAATACCTTACTTGCCTCGCCTCCTTCTCCGCCTGTTTTGATTAAATCGGTGAGCGTCAATAATCAGGTCAGAAAATTACAGGACGGGCAGTCCCTTGTGCTCCAATATGGAGAAGGCTCGGTCAATATTGCTTTTGAGGGCCTTTCTTACCGCGAGCCCCAATACATCCGATACCGGTACCGTATGAGCGGATTGGATACCCTTTGGCGGGAAACAGCGAGCGAAGCGCTTGAGTTTGCCAGTTTACGCCCGGGCAATTACCGTTTTGAAGTCTATTCTGTGAACGGCGCCGGTGAAAAATGCACCAGTCCGGCTATACTATTGCTCGAAGTATTGCCACCCTTTTGGATGCGTGCCTGGTTTTATGCCCTGCTGACAGGGGTGTCAGGACTTTTGTTATTTGGTTATGTACGCAGACGGGAAAATCGTTTGCGCAAGACCTATGAAGTGGAACGGGAGCGTATTGAAAGCGGGCGGGAAAAGGCGGAGCTTCAGAAGAAAAATGCGGATTTAAAAATGCTGGCGCTTCGCCTCCAGATGAACCCTCATTTTATTTTTAATGCCCTGAATACCATCAAGGGGTATTACGGACAAGATAAAATGGTGGAAGCGAATGCATTTATCGGGAAATTTGCCCGCTTGTTGCGTTTGAACCTTGATTATTCAGATGCGCTTATTCCACTGGACCAGGAAATTGAACTCCTGCGGATTTACCTGCAATTGAGTCAGATCAGGTATCCTGATAAAATACAATTCCGGATAGAAATCCCCCCGGACATCCAGCCCATGCACACCATGATCCCTTCCATGCTTTTGCAGCCATTTGTGGAAAATGCGGTGATCCATGGCCTTGCGCCCAAAAAATCGGCCGGGGAGATTGTCATTTCCTTTCGCCTGGCCGGCGAGGAAATTTTTGCATCCATTCAGGATACAGGTATCGGGCGGGAGGCCGCTGCCCAATCAAAATTACGCAATTTACATAAACCATTGGCTACCCAGATTACGAGGGAGCGTCTGCAATTATTAAGAGGAAAAGATGCGCCAGGGCCGGCACTCCATATTGAAGATCTTTATGAAAATAAGCAGGCCACCGGAACGCTGGTTACCCTGCGCATACCCTTCCAACTCAACCAGCATGAACCACATGATCAACGCCCTCATCATTGACGACGAGCCTGCTGCGCAGGTATCCCTCCAGCTCGAAATTGAATTACATTGCCCGCAAATACGCATTATCGGAACTGCCGGATCCGTTTCGGAAGGTGTGGAGGTCATCCAGGCGCATCCTCAGGCAAGCCTGTTGTTTCTCGACATTCAGCTCACGGATGGATCAGGTTTTGATTTGTTGCAACAGGTTAATTTTGATCACCTGAAGATCATTTTCACCAC
>DLXL01000275.1:7923-8462 GCA_003448025.1 Saprospirales bacterium
ACAGTGAATATGCCCTGCGAGCTATTAAGTTTTCTCCGCTGGATTATTTGCTCAAACCGATTGATGCTCAGGAGCTTAAAGATGCCGTAGAGAAAGTTTCCAAAAGCGCCCAAAGCGAAATGCAGCTCCAGATCCGGCAATTCATGCAACAAATCAATCAGGCCTCCACACCACCGCGCATTAGCCTTGCCACTGCTGATGGAATTCACTTGTACTACGTTAAAAATATTGTGCGCTGCGCCTCCGACGGCAACTATGCCACCGTCCATTTTGAAGACAAAACCAAGCTTCTGGTAGCCAAAACCCTCAAGGATCTGGAATTGTTATTCGCGCCATACGCTTTTGAACGCATCCACAAATCGCACCTGATCAATATGGATCACCTCAAACGTTACTACAACCGATTTTCGGGAGAAGTAGAAATGAGCGATGGCGCCATTCTCCCCGTTGCCCAACGGAAAAAAGCCTACTTGCTGGAGATTTTGAAAGGGGGGTGAGAAGAGGGGTTATAAAGGTGTTTTTTTTACCGCGGAGGCGGA
>DLXL01000275.1:8618-9473 GCA_003448025.1 Saprospirales bacterium
AGAGGCGCGGTAAAACCCTCTCCGCCTCCGCGGTAAAAAAAACAATTCTACCCATGCAGCCAATGCAGCGTATTTTGGTGAAAAATCTTTTCCATGGTTGTGGCCGGCAGCCCCATTTCCTCTATGAACTTGCCTATTTCCAAATCGCCCAGCGGAAATGGATAATCTGTTCCCAGACAAACCCGGTCTTCTCCTACCACGTCCAGGATATACCGCAACAGTTGCGGATCATGGGTGGCCGAATCATACCAGAACCGACTCAGATATTCCCTGGGCGAAACCGGATTGTCAACGGCAACAAGGTCAGGCCTACAATTGAATCCATGTTCAATACGGCCAATAGTAGGCACAAAAGAGCCACCGGAGTGTGCCAGGCAGACTCTCAGTTTGGGCAGGCGTTCCATGACGCCTCCAAATACCAGTGAGCAGGCTGCGCGGGCGGTCTCGGCCGGCATACCTACCAGCCAGGGCAACCAGTATTTGCGCATATCGGCCTCTCCCATCATTTCCCAGGGGTGTACAAAAACAGCCATATTCAGGCGCTCGCATGCCTCAAAAAGCGGAAAAAACTGCGCTTCACTCAGGTTCTTCTGGTTCACATTGGAGCCAATCTGGACGCCGGGAAAGCCCAGTTCATGCAGGCGTTCCAATTCCTGAATAGCCAGATCCGTATCCTGCATGGGGATGGTGCCCAAAGCGATGTAATGTTCGGGATAATCATCCACTATGCCCGCCAGGTGATCGTTGAGATACATGGACAGATCCAGGCAATCCGCTGGTTTTGCCCAATAACTGAACATGACCGGAATGGTGCATACTACCTGTACCGGGGTGTTAAAATGGGCATATTCGCAA
>DLXL01000275.1:9611-20313 GCA_003448025.1 Saprospirales bacterium
ATGGGCATATTCGCCAATACGAAGCTGCGGATCCCAGCAGTTGGAGGCAATTTCCCGGAAAAAAGTGTTGCCTTTCATCATACGGGCAAATCCCGGAATATGGTGCTCCAGGTGTATAAATTCTCCATACCCGAATTTGTCGGCGAAGTTGGGCAGCCGCTCGGGCAGGATATGCGTGTGCATGTCAATCTTTTTCATCGGAGCAATGATAAGGCGGTTTTGGGGAATTTCTTTCGTCTTTCGCTGACAATGAGGCAAAGGAATTCAGCCGGCGTATGGAGGAAAGAATACCTTTGCTGTTGAAAATCCTTCTTGTGATGAAAAAACTGTTCGTATTTCTGTTTCTGACCTTCTGCATGTTCAGCCAAATGACCGCTCAAGGCGGTTATGCGTTTCAACAATTAAGTCATTGGGACGACAATTCACTCCCCATTTCCTCTCCCAATAATCTGAAATTACAATACAGCGGTTGCTGGGGGATTGCCGTGAATGGGCATGAATACGCCGTAGTAGGCGGCGCCGAGCATGTCCTGTTCTTTGATATTACCAATCCTACAGCCCCTGAGCTGGTGGGCAAGTTTCAGGGAACAGCCAATACGGTATGGCGCGAATTTAAATCCTACAAAAATCGCATTTACGCCGTTTCTGATGGCACTACGGAAGGACTCATGATTTTCGACATGAGTCATGCCGAGGATACCATTGTGCGCAGTTACTGGAGCAATGCCATTTTCGAAAAAGCACATACCATCACCCTGGACACTACTTCCGGTCGCATTTACCTCAACGGAGGCAGCGCTAACGAGGGTATAATGGTGCTGGATGTGAGTCAGAATCCGGATCAGCCAACCTTTATTACCCATGCCAGCTTCCAGGGCGGTGGCCTGCACGATTCCTATGTGCGCAACGATACGATTTATGCCTCCTCCGGCTACGATGGATACTATATCTATGATATGACCAACCCGCTTGCGCCAAATTTGCTGGCACAAATCAATACCGGAGGCTATAACCACAACTCCTGGCTGAATGCAGCAGGTACGCATGCCTATTACACCGAGGAAATTCCAGCTGGCAAGCCCGTGCGGATCATCGACCTTCAATTGCTTTCTTTAGGCGAGATTGAGGAAGTTGGTGGGTTTTTAGATAAATTTTCTATTGACAATGGCGACAAAACGGCCATTCCACACAACGTCTACATCAAAGACAATATCCTGTTCAACTCCCAATACGAAGACGGATTGCTGGCCTACGATATCAGCAATCCCACCCAGCCTGTTTTACTGGCTCAATACGATACCCATCCGGAAAACGCGGTTTATAATGGTTATTTCGGCAACTGGGGCAATTACCCATGGCTACCTTCCGGCAACATCATTACCTGTGATATGCAAAATGGGTTGTACATCTTGTCGCTCAACCCTTCGGTGAAAACCCAGGAACCAACAGAGGCCCTTGCCGTTCAGGTGCAGCCCAATCCGGTACAGGATCAGCTTACGATCCAGGTGCCACAACAGGGCCTCCGTTGGTTCCTGACCAATCCTGCCGGTCAGTGTTTACTGTTTGGTCAGATCAACCAGTCTGAGGAAACCACCGTTTCGCTAAAACAGGTGCCTGCCGGCCTGTATTTTCTCCATGTACAAAGCGCAACCGGCAGGGAGGTGGTGAAGAAGGTGGTGAAGGAGTAGAAGGCGGTGTTGGAATATCCAATGTCCAATATCGAATGTCCAATGTCCAAGTGGTGCGGGTGCCGGGCGTCAGCACTTGGACATTGGACATTGGATATTGGATATTGGATATTGGATATTCATTCTGCGGGGCCGTAAGCCCCGCGCAGAGCAAAGGAATTGCGCGGGGCTGTAAGATCGCGGCGGGGGATGCTGGGATGCGGTTGAGTGAAAGACCGAGCGGGGCGGAGATATTACCCAGCTGGGTTTGCTTTACGTCGAGCATTTTGCGCTCAAGGCTGGCCGGGAGGGCGGTCATTATGTGGCGGAATTGAAACTGGAATTGGAAGAATGAAATAAACCCTTAAACAGGTGACGAAAAGGGAAGGCAACAAACAAAACTGCAGCGTTTAGTTACATAGTATTAAGAAACATACCGTCAATTACATTAAGGTAAGATAAAGGACTATGGTATGTGCAAGAAATCCTACACATAGCACTTAGAATTCCTTGACTGAAAATCTAAAAACTTGAAGCTTGATAAGACGGCTAATCTTGTACTTTTGACCTTCAATTTCAGCATATTAAACCGGATCATTTCAATAGCCAATCAACAGCAGAGCTGTTGGAACAATTGCGTCAGGGCAAATACGAAAGCCTGACACATATTGATGATATATGCCGGCAGAAGTTTATCGAATGGGCCCGCAAGCGTTTTATTGCTACACCCAACGATCTTGAGGATGCCTGGCAGGAAGCTTTGGTTACATTCTACGAAAATGTGATTTCTGGCAAACTCCATTCGCTGAATTGCTCGATAGCCACCTATCTCTTTGCTGTTGCCGGTAAGTATTTATTAAACATCAACCGAAAAATGCGTCGAATATGGTGGCAGGACGATGCCGGGTTAGCCATGTTGGGGCAAAAATCAATTAGTTTCCAGATCGAGCCGGATGTTTGGGATCATGAGAAAGATCAAGTTCATAAAGCGATGAAAGTACTCTCAGAAAAATGTAAAAAACTGCTTTTCTACCGTCATTTTGAGGGCTATTCTATTCCGGAAATTAAAAACATGACAGATTTTGCTTCAGAAAATGCAGTAAGTGTGCATTTATTCAACTGCCTTGAAACCCTGAAAAAAACCATCAGGGGAGTGCGAAACATTTAATGCCTTTGCCATGGAAGACATAGAATTGATAGAACAATATTTGCGAGGCGAGCTTACTCCTGAAGCTCATCAGCAATTCGAAAATCGCCTTGCAACAGATCAAAACTTGCGCCAGGAAACCGAATTGCACAGGTACGCAATATATGTTGTTCGTCAGGAAGCCCGGAATGAGTTGAAAGCAGCTCTGAAATCCAGATTGTCGCCCGGAACTTTTCAGCCGAAACGATCATTCCGTTGGCTGCTTTGGACACTTGGAATTTTGGTGGTAGCTGCCGGGGTTGTGTTTTGGAAATTCCAATACCATCAAAAGAATGATGTAGAACCATCTCAACAACTCCTTTTGCCAGATACAACGCACCGCGCCGAGTCCCCTGAAATTCCAGTCCAGGGCGCCCCTTCAATGCCCTCACCTGCTACAAACCCAGACATTCAAAGAATCTATGCTGCCAACTTTTCGCCATACACCAGCAATGAATTACAAACCCTGGCACGAGCCGCATCGGATGATGATCCGTTCACTCAATTTGTACAGGCATACCTGAATCGGGATTTTAAAAATGCGCTTAAAAAATTTGAAATGCTCTCCGATGAAGACAAAACCAACGAAAACATCCTGTTTCTGAGAGCAAATGCACTTTTAGCTACCAACCAAGCATCCGCTGCTATCCCGATTTTAGACAAAATTTGCTCAGATAAAACCTCAACCTATCTGCCTGATGCGCAATGGTATGCGGGACTGGCTTATTTAAAGGCAAACGATCTAAAGCGTGCCAAAAGCTATTTCAAGGAAATTGCAGCCTCCTCCCGGGGGAAACATCCATACGCCGAAAAAGCGACCAAATTGTTGAACACCGACCTCCACAAGTAAGGTTCACAGATTATTCCTGCAACACAAAACCAGCCCAAAAATATGGGTTGGGATGTTTAGTACGGACAGCTGCCTGTGCTGCCCTGAATGCTTCGTGAATTTCCAATTGCTCATTCAGCCATTTTTGGTAAAACAACGTCATCAAAGTTTCTGTTTGCGCATCCGGTACTTTCCATAGCGACATGAGCAAGTATTTTGCGCCGGCAATTTTAAAGGCACGCTGTAAGCCGTACACTCCTTCATTACCCGACAAGTCTCCAAGACCAGTTTCGCAAGCCGACAAAACGACGAGTTCCGTACCAGCAAGGTTCATCAGGCTGATTTCATAAGCAGTCAGAATTCCATCCTCCATATCCGGACGAATGGGTCGACCAGTTTGCCAGGTATGGTTGGCGCCAGCCATTAATATTCCTGAACGCATCATCGGGTTTTTATTCAAAATAAAAACCGGTTGCTCTGGCTTATCATTCACCTGTTGTTCAGGGTCGGGAAAGAAAAAACCGTGTGTGGCAATGTGTAATACCCTTAGGGGAGGCAATTGCTTTAACGCGTCTTCTGAAGCGAACCATCCTGTTTTGAGGTTAGTTGTATAGCCGGCATCAGTCAATTGCCGGTTAATTTTTTGTGCTTCAGAATAGGACGCTTCAAGGTACTTCCAATAATTACGGCGTAGGGTCGAGTCAGCTTCATTGAAACCAAAACCACGGGAACCGCTGGTTATATTGATTTGAGTTTGGCCAGGGTTTGCGTTTTGGGAGACCTTCTTGTCAGGGTCATATTGAATACCGCCAAACACGGCTGCAGTTTTTGCCAACTGCGTTGGTCTATTGTCATCTCGAATTGCCAGTTGGCGTGTATTACCTGTTTTGATGAACGTAAAATGGTCGGCCAGGCGGGAGCCATCCTTAAGTTGTATTGCCTCCGGGTTGATATGGTTCAACAATCCGGACGGACTGTAATAGATGGTGGAAGCGCCTTGCAAAGCCTCTTCCATGCGTTCCCAAATTAGTTGGTACAAGCTACTTAGACCTGTAGACTGCTTATAGCTGTATAATTTGTCCGTATAATCCGACAACCAGGATTTGGAGCGAAGGGTGAGTTTCTCGAGATCGGAAGTCTTACATAAACTAACAAATCTAGGTGTTGTAGCATTATGAACCAGCACAAGGGCGGCATAAACCCGTTCTAATTTTTCGCTCGTAGAGTAATCGGTAAAGTCAATAAATTCGACAGCCGCAGATCCTGGTGGCAAAGCATGCATCACATCTTGCCAACGAATTTCTTGCCTGGCCTCAGCAAAACCGGGAAGGGATTGTAGCAGTTCTTTTTCCAGGGCAATGCCTGCAAGTTCAAGAGAGTCGGCATTCAGCAAACGTTCTGCAACCGGAATAGCATAAAGTTCACTCAGTTTTTCCTGGCATTTTTTCCATGCTTCAAATCGTTGCCTGGTGGCTTCAGGTGCAGTAGCTATCAGGTTTTGGGTAATCAATGATGATTGAAGAAAATAACCTTTTCTGAATAATTGTGCATCGTAGTATGCTTCGCAAAGGCTGTGTTGTTCCAATCCTTGAATTTTCAATAGAGGCCCAAACCAATGTTCGGACAATGAAATTGACGGCAAATATTCCATCATTTCGGACTGTGAAAAATAGGCGCCAGCGCGGTTGAGCAAGCGCTTTTCAAGGGCGGTACACGATTCAATAAGGTTGCTCGCAGCCGTGAAGTTTCCGGTTTTATAATGCGCTTCTACCAGCCAATTCACTGTCTCCAGATAAAAATTATCAAGTTCACCAACGGCCTCCGACCATCCCTTCAAAACGCTTTCAAATACTGGAATCGCTTCTGAATACTGCTCTAGTGCATTTTTAATTACCCCAATATTGCGCCAAGCCCTGAAATAGAGAATGGCTTTGTCATGCCCGGCTTTCTCGTAGGTAGATTTACTTTCCCAAAATGCTGCTTCGGCCTGATCATACTCTTTCAGCATGTAATGGGTACTACCAATATTTAACAACAACTGGGCATATTCGGGGGTAGATTGTTTTTGGGCGTTTTCCAGCAGGGCTTTGGAGCGGAAATAAGTTTGTTTCGATTTTTCGTAATCGCCCTTTTCAGTATACATGTATCCCAGGTTATTGAGCACTACGGCATAGTTGGTTTGAGCCGTTTGATTTTGGGCTTCGTATTGCCGGGCTGCCTGTTCAAAGTAAGATAGTGCATCATCGCGTTGGTTTAATGCATAATTCAGTGCGCCCAGATTCACCAGTGTGACAAGGTAGCCCGGATTGTTTGTTTTTTGTTGGGCTTCCTGAATTTCCTTGGATTTCGATAACGCGGTTGCAGCGCTTTCATATTGTCCTGCATTGTAATAAATGAATGCCAGATCATCAAAAATGCCTGAGTAAGTTGGATGAGTGATCGCATTGAGTTGTTCAAACAACCGTTTCGACCGGTCATAGTACTTCAAAGCCTGCGGAATGTCTTCGAATTTCTTAAGTCGCGCATAGCTGTTTAGCAGGCGGGCAAACTGGGTGGTATTCGTATCCGGAATCGACCGGAGTACGAGCATTGCTTCCTGCAACAAGCCTTCCGCTTCTGCAAATTTCCGGGAGTCGGTTAGCATCGTGGCTTTGATTTCAATTCCCTGACAGTAGGCAGGGTGGTTTTTACCTACCACGGCAATCATTAATCCGATCGTGCTATCTATGCATAACAAGGCCTCAGCCGGTTGGGATGGATATAAATTCAGACACTTTCTACACAAGGAATCAATCAGTTGATTAGCATTATCACGGGTTACTTCGGTTGTTTGAGCCGTTAAGAAACACGGAAACCAAAGCACTAAACAACCAAAAAATAAAGAGCGAAACAAGGGAGAGTCAGGAAAGTAGTTCATCAAAATAAAAAAGTGGAGATAAGCCTTAAGAAAATTCAAGCCAGAGGTATAAAGATTCAAAAGTACTCATTTCAATCACAATCATACATTCAATCATGATGAAAACAACATTATTTCAACTGCTTCTTCCAGCCTTGTGTTTGGGCTTCTCTACCGCTTACGCAAACGCTGACCTGGTTATTACTGATCAAAAAGTGACCATTACAACCATTGACCAGAACAGGGCAATGTACACCTTGAGAGTTAAAAATATAGGCACCAAGGTTGTTAATATTACAGAAATGAAGGTCGATTTGGGAATTTCCAGATACCGTTTCGATGATAACGGAGCGGTGATCTATGATCAGTTTGCGACCGTCTTCTATACCTCCATGCGCATGACTTCGCTTCCTCCTGTGATTATGCTGCAAGCCGGGCAGGCTGTTGATATTCAAGCTGAAATTTCCGAGCCTAATTTATTCAGAAGCCGGTTTTGGTTATCCGTCGATTTGAATTCCAATGGCGCTGTACTGGAAACGGATTACGACAATAACAAAGGTTTTGGTGTGTCTGAAAACCGGGAAGTTCCCCCAGGCAAACCCGATCTGAAGTTTGCATCAAACCTGGTGATTCTGCCGATTAACTCTTCTCGGTTCGCCTACCAATTTTTATTGCTCAATGACGGAAATGCAACAGCCAATCTTTCGAATATGGAAGTAACTACTGAGTTGTCTGTTTCAGACCGCTATCAAGTTCCCAATCGGGAGCAATATATCAAAATGAGGTATGATTCTCCGCCAAATCCGACAAGCTTGAAGCCCGGACAAGCCACACCGATAATATTTAAACTTTTGTCAGGAGGTGTTTCACTGCCCGGTTTTTATCTCGTCCGTGTTACACTAAATACCAACCATTCCGTGAGCGAGTTCGATGAATCAAACAATTCGAAAGAAGCGAACTCCATTGGATTGAACTAAAAGAATGGTGGATCCCCACCTGGGATTTCATTCAAAATTCAACAAATCAATTTGTCATGAAAAAATATGCGCTCAGCGCATGCATCTCGGGTGCATGCCTGCTATGTACATGCTTGTCGGGCCAGAATAACTCCGTCTTCGATCAGGCCGCCAAAGCAACAGAGCTCTCTATTCCGGCATCTCCGGCTTTCATCATGCTCAACGATAATGTGCCATCGAGGATACAACGTTTTGCTTCGCTGCATGATTTTAAAGTTGACTGGTCTATGACCAATGGTCAGCAAGGATATACATTGAGTCCGGGCATCGCACTTGAAGCCCAGCCGGTCTGGCTGCTGATGTTTGATAGGGCTAGCGCTTCCCGATACCACAAAGCCTCCCCACTAGCGCGGGCATTGTCCACTTTTTCCGTTTCCGTCGGTACGCAATCAAGTAATGACAAAAACTGGTTGGCCTGGGGAACTAAAATGAACCTGTATCGCCACAAAGACCCACTCAATGATCCTGATTTTCTGAATGCTTTGGAAGCCGCAACTCAGGGCGCCAAAGACTCTCTGTTGTTGCGAATCAAAGATCTTGAAAAAGAGCAGATTCGGCTTGACCGAAAAAACAGCGAGTATGACAAAAGTTATAATATGCTGGAAGACAGCATATTAAAAGTCCAATTTGAAATTAATGAAGTAGAACGAAAGCAATCTCAACGAATTGCAGAAGTACGTGATGCATATGTACAGGAGCATTGGAATATGCCTTATCTGGATGTTGCATTCGGGCGGTTGATGACATATGCTCAGGTTTCCAATCCGATTACGCAGATTATTTCCGACCCGGTCACCGGTATTGACACTACCATTTCATTAGATCAGAGCTCCCTAAAATTGAATGCTGAAGGATACGCAGTTTGGCTTTCCGGGGGAATTGGCCTAGGCAAAAATGTATTGTTATCGGGAATGGTTCAATATGGCAAACGGCCATCGCAACTCACAGCAGACATCGCTGAAAATATGTCGGGCGGATTCAACCTGCGATACGGTACCCGTCGGTATAATTTTTTCCTCGAAGGGTTCCTTGATCACAGCAAAATCCAGTTAGCCTCCTTTAACGGGGCAGAACTGGAACGCAGAACATACGTACTAACGCTCGGCGGCGACTGGCGCATATCCCGAAATGTGATGTTGACCTTCGGCATCCGGCAAACTCGAGATTTCATCAATAGCACCTACTTCATTCAACCACTGATGAATGTCAACTGCTTGATGCGTTAATCGTCCTCGCTGCCATTCAACTAAAAAAACAAAACCATCAGATTTCACCATTTAAAAATACCAGATCCATGTCTAAATTTCTTTCAGTAATTGTACTGGCATTTTTTGCCATTTTCCAATCGACACAGGTTAGCGCACAAGCGCAAAAGAACAACGCCAAAAACAACTCCAAACAACTAAATTCGCAGAAAAAACCGGTAGATTTAAGCATACAGGTTGATTCGTTGCTCAGGCTGGGCATTGATAAGGAGGAAATTGTTAGACAGTTGTCCAAAAACAAATCGCCCAATGAAAAGAAACAATTGGCTGCAAGTTTACGGAATACGCCCAGGCATCAGGTAAGTACTGGCAACAATACGTCTGCAAATCAACCTGCTCCCCCGGCTTCGATGACGGCGGAAGAAATAGCGGACGCTGCCGAAATACTTCGCTGTTTTTCCCCACATACCGTCACCGGCAACATTGATGAAGGGTTGATAACGATGATTGTGGAAGAGTTTCAAATTCCGAGCCTGGATTTTCTGTTTCAAGTGATGGATGCCGGTAATTATTTGACTAATTATCAAAATATCATCCAACATATTAACCTGGTGACCAGGTGGCTCCAAGGCGGAACAGGAACATCCACGACCACACCACCTTCCGGTGCGTTTCGAATACCTAATTGGAGTGATCAGTTTGACGTGATTATTGCATTTTGGCATCAAAAAAATTTAGAACCGGGAGCCTTGCTCCAACCCATTCTGGGGGCAACCACCGGGGCCGTTGGGTTGCCAGCACAATTCAATATTTTCCTCGCATCAACCAGGGATGAAAGAGTGAATCAATTACTTCCAATGATTCAATCGACGTATGGCATCAACGAATTAATGTTTCTTAGAACCACCATCGAATACCTTTCCATTGGCAGTGGTATAAACAAACTTAGACCTGGAATTCGCTCTTTTAGGGCTATGGTGGGTTCCGGGTTTCAAAGAACACCCGAGTACTGGGCGCAGGTTTTCAAACTTCAAAATATATCGGATCGGAATGGAAACCAATACCAACCGGTTACAAGCGCTGAAGCTACCACATACCTGATCGAAATGGGCTTTACCAATGCGCAGGTATTAAGTGCAATCCGCACGGTATATCAGAACTAGTGGATGTTATGTAGAATGCTCAACAGGGCGCAGCGGATCATTCCATCGCCCTGTTGGGCATTTTACATAACACCTGCCCAAACGGTCAACGGAGATGCTTGCGCCTAGCATCTGACCCCACTTACGCCTCGCCTGGTGTTCCAATCACCGTTCCAAACGTTTATACCAGGCTAATGCGCCCTGCTTGGTGTTTACGCCAAGCAGAAAAGTACAGCACGATGCCCATTATACCAAAACGTTACCTTTTATTTTGAAGGCTGGGCAGAAGGCTTTCCGACTTTATCGAAACAGGCTTAGAACCAGCAATAATAACATCAGTTGCTGGACTTAGGCCATATTTATGCGTACATCAGCCCAGCCGCCCACGTAAGTTGCGATGGGTCAAAAAGACCCAATCGCGGCGGTTGGGATGTGGGAATAAGAATGATTGGGAAGACCAGGCGGAGCGGAAAAAGGGATAATAATGCAGTTCCTGCAGGAACGTCACTGCTGCGCCATTGGCACGGAAGTTTATCCGGGCATTGCCCAGGTGGTCTTTGATGGTGTATTCGTAGTAAAATGCAGAGGCGCCATTAGGTGTACAACGCCCTTCGCCGTGATATATTGCATCCAGGGCATTGCCAAGGTACTCAATGCCTGATACATAATTCCTGGTTTCGGTGGGAGATGTTTTGCTGAGCTTTTCCCCATCCGCCGTGTAGGTGATCGTAATCTCCGAGCCGCCGGGGTTGGTGATGTAA
>DLXL01000138.1 GCA_003448025.1 Saprospirales bacterium
CAGTTTAAGCCCTCTCCGCCTCTGTGGTAAAAAAAAACACCCATTCGCCCCCGTATATAACTACAATCAATGCAGAAACACCAGCTTTGTCACAATAGCATCAGGCTCATCGAAGGTGGCCTGACTGGTGGCAAATATCATGTAAACACCGGATGCTACCCGGCGGCCCAAATAGTCTTTACCATCCCAAACGGCCTGGCCACCTAAGGCTTTTCCTTCATAAACCAGGCGTCCACCGGCATCCGTCACCTTGACGTTGGCATCCCTGGCCAAGCCGTATATGGCAATGGGGCCATCGTAACCAGGCTGCACGGGATTTGGATAAGCATATGCGCCTGGCCGATTTATCCTTCCACCTTCCGTTGCACCAGTGCGCAGTGAAATCAGACCTTTTTCTGTGCCAATCCAGGCTTCGCCTGAAACAGGATTTATGGCAATATCCGTAATGGCATTATCAAATAAAGGACTATTGGTATTGGTGAGGCGCGCCACCTGGGTGAGCGCATCAGGAGATTGCACAAATACGCCATTTGTAGTACCAAACCATTTTTGATTAGCACCGTCTACTGCAATGGCCTTCACATCTTCCGTTTCCAGCAAATAGCCATTAAACCCATCCACACTTACGATACGGCGCCGTCCCTTACAATCATCATCGAACACATTAGCACCGCATTCAAAACTTACTGCGCCTTGCTGAGTGCCTACCCAAACATCCCCATCGAGGTCTACTGCAATACTATTGACAAAGTTGGTGGGAAGTACACTGTTTGCTGTCGTGATGACTTTGTAGCGGTCGTCTGCTTCGCTTTCCAGATCTGCCCCGGAATCATATACCAGAATCCCGGAGCTAAAGGCTATTATGAACCATTTGTAACCATTTTGATCTACAACAACCTGAAGGATGTTTTTTGCCGGCCCTGAGCCAAAATGTAATAGCGTACCGTCTTTTTTAAGCACGGCAATCGGATCATTAGCGCCGTAATTGCTGATCCATAAATTTTCTTCCTGATCAAAAGCAAGGCCTCCAATAGCTGTCCGGTTTAACCCGGAATTACCCGCATCTTGCAGGATAGAATTGCTCTTGCTGTATCTTCTGATAAAGCTGCCATCTGCACCAAACTGAAGAATTCCGCCATTCCAGCTTCCTGTGAAAACGTTATTGTCTGACGGCCGTACAACAACCTTCCAGAGATCTTTGAAGGAGTCTTCACTGTCTACAATTTCCGGGGTGGTTCTTTCAGACCAGTTTTTCCAAACCCCGTTCTTTAATCTGTATACACCATCCCGATAACCAACAACCCCCAGGTTGGGTGCAGGCCCGGGAGTAGCCACATAAGTTGTACCATCGGAAGCAAATGCAATTTCAGAACTCCGTTGTGTATAGGGCGTATCAAAAGCGAATTGATCACAATTTCCTTCGTTCAGATTGTAATACCGGAATTTGTCTGAGAGGTCAGCCAGCCAAAATTTTCTGGAGCCATCTTCAACTCCATAAAGCGGGAGTACGGCATTACAACCGTCCTGGATTTCGTATTTGAAATCGATGGGTTCGAAATATTGCACAACTCCCAGGCCAAAATTGGCCGGATCGCCCCAGGCAGCCAACATACCCGGACCTTCTGCCGTTAAATATTTCACGGATCGCACGGGATGGCTCCCCACTTCCACAACAGTTGCTCCATCATATCGCAGGAGTTTTTTCCCTGCTCCCATCCAAAGCTGACCAAAACTCAAAGCCATTTCATTATATGAAATACTGGATGGGAATCCAGAAATTTCGGTCATTTCCTCCCAGCGACTGAAATCAGCCGGATTCTCATCGTTCTCCGGCAAACGGTATAGTCCATCTTCGGTTCCGGCCCACAAAAAACCATTGTAGCGGGCAAAAGAACGCACCGGAACTCCGGTGAAGACTGTGTATTCCGCTTCTGTATTCAGAAGATCAAACTTCAATACTCCAAACCCACAGGCGAAGTAGGCATGTTTGCCATCATAGAATACATTGTAAATCTGCTTATCTCCAACGATATTCGGATTCTTGCTAATAATAGGCAGGTTTATTACGGATTGATCTTCAGGGTAATAAAGATCAATGTTACTGTTTGTGTAAGTGATCAGCAGTACCTTTTGTGCACTGTTATATCGAATTAACCCAATCCCGACATCACTCAAGCCCTCCACTTTAGTGATGAATCTGGAGGAACGATCTGATTTTTCCAATTCAACCAAGGCCCATTCTGTTGAAAAATAGACTTTATCTGCACTTTGCGTTACATACCGGGCTCTTTGCCAGGGCAGATGCTGACGCCATTCCCCTATGGTTAAAGGGGGGAAAAGGGTGTCTATTTGCGCCTGTAAAGCGGGTAGGGAAAGAATCGTCAGCAAAAAAGCGGAGAAAAAACGCATAGGAATCTGGCAATGGTTATGATGAGGAGTTTGGCGCAGAAAGGGGGTTCCAGGTTGCCTTTAGAGGAAGATATTGACACTAGTGGTACTAACCTGGTTCACCACTAGGACCGGTACATTTTACCAGACTCCAAATATTCCCAAACAGCTTCCGGCACCAGATAACGAACAGATTTTCCGTCCTTCAGACAATCCCGGATATAAGTTGCCGAGATATCCAGCGGTGGTGGTTCAAATACCCTTACCCTTGGGTGATTACCAAGTTCTCCAAGCTCATAACCCGGACGTTTGTACACATAAATATCATAACCCGAAAGGATTTGTTCATAGTTTTTCCAGAGGTGCAGAGAACCAATGTTATCACCTCCCATGATCAGCACAAACTCATGCTCCGGATGCTTTTGCTTTAAAAAACTAAGCGTATCAATGGGATATGACGGCTTGGGCAGTTGAAATTCCACGTCAGAAGCTTTCAATTTCGGGTTATCACCAATCCCTAAATGCACCAGATGCAAGCGATCGTAATCACGGGCAAGGGTCTTTTTGGGTTTAAGTGGATTTTGTGGACTCACTACCAGCCAAACCCGATCCAAATCTGTTTGAGTGGCCATATAGTTGGCAATAATGAGATGCCCAATATGGATGGGGTTAAAGGAGCCGAAAAAAAGGCCTATTTTCATGTATTCAACATTCAGATGGGCGAAAGTAAGGGAAGATTACCATTATTAGAGCTTGTTTAAAATCCCATTGCCTGGCTACAAGCGCAAAATTTTATCTTAAATTGCGTTGCATTTTTTCATCGTAACTGCCGGCTACGCCTACAAAATGCGCCTTATCTAAAATAAAATTTTCCTGCTTTCGCTCAGGCATGGAAATTTAAACACGCTCTTATTCCAAACATTTTATTTAAAAAGGCTTCCTCCCGTCCAACTTTTCTACCTTCGCCGTTACAAATACATCCAACTGTTTTCCTATCAGATTGTTTGGATACTTTGCGCAAGCAAGCAGCAATTATGTCTTATCTCGACGAACTTAACCCCATTCAACGGGCCGCAGTGACCAATATTGAGGGTCCGGTTTTGGTGATTGCCGGTCCCGGATCCGGCAAAACACGCGTACTTACTTACCGAATAGCCCACTTATTGGAACACCATGTTCCACCACGGGAAATTCTGGCACTCACATTCACCAACAAGAGCGCCCGGGAAATGAAGGACCGGATTGAAAAAGTGGTCGGCGCGTCGGCGCAGCATGTTTGGGCAGGCACCTTTCACTCCATTTTTGCCAGAATTTTGCGCTATGAGGCCGAAAAAATCGGCTATCCTTCGTCGTTTACCATTTATGATACAGATGACACAACCAGTGTCCTGAAGGCTATCATTAAGGAGATGAACCTGGACCCAACCGTTTACAATCCTTCAGCCGTTCGTTCCAGAATCTCTCTTTGCAAAAGTAATCTCATCACACCTCCATTGTACCGGCAAAACGCCGATATGATGCAACAGGACAGGGCGGCCCGTAAACCTTATGTAGTGGATATATACGAAAAATACATAGCCCGCTGCCAGCGCTCCGGAGCCATGGATTTCGACGATCTGCTGTATCAACTCTATCGGCTTTTCCAGCAAAATCCGGATAATATCCTGGATAAATACCGCAAGCGTTTCCGATATGTGCATGTAGATGAGTTTCAGGATACCAATTTTCTGCAATATGCCATTCTGCGTTTGTTGGTCAAATACGATGGAAGCCCTGAAAATGTTTTCATCGTGGGTGATGACGCGCAAAGCATTTATGCTTTCCGGGGTGCAACCATTGATAACATCCTGGATTTTGAAAAGGATTATCCGTCGCTTAAAACGTTCAAACTGGAGCAGAACTACCGCAGCACCCACCACATCGTGGAAGCGGCCAATGAGGTTATTTCATACAATCGCAGGCAATTACACAAAACCATCTGGACCGACCGGGAAGAACGGCAAAAAATCAAATAGTTGAAATGCGTTACAGATGATGAAGAAGCACGCCGGGTTTCTGACCTGATTCTGGAGCAAAAACATCGTTATCATTTACCCAATTCAGAGATCGCGGTACTCTATCGCACCAATGCTCAAAGCAGGAAATTTGAAGAGCATTTGCGCAAAATCAATTTGCAATACCGGGTATTCGGGGGTATGTCGTTCTACCAGCGCAAGGAGGTAAAGGATCTGGTTGCTTATCTGCGTTTGGCCGTTAACCCACGAGATGAAGAAGCCTTGAGGCGCGTGATTAACTTCCCAACCCGAGGAATCAGCGATGCTACCGTAGACAAAATCAGCGCCATAGCAGGCGCCACCAATACCACCATGTGGGAAGCCATGTTACATCCGGCGTTGGATGTAACAGACCGCGCTAAAAAATCATTGTTTGGATTTCGCACCATGGTGGAAGACTGGCAAAAGCGGGCTGCTACGGAATCTGCCTTCAAACTGGCTGCAGAGATTCTGCGCAAATCCGGTTTACATGAATTGTTGAAAAGCGATACCAGTCCGGAAGGGGTTGGTCGCCTGGAAAACGTCAATGCCGTTTTGGATGCCATTTCAGAGTTTGCAGATACCCAATTGGCCAATGTAGATCCAGCGCTTTCCGGAGTAGCAGAATCTTCTCTGGCAGCTTATCTTCAAACCATTACCCTGTTAACAGATGCGGATGAAAAAGCCGAAGGATCGGATTTTATCACGCTGATGAGTGTACACTCTGCAAAGAATTTGGAATACAAAAGTGTGTTTGTAACCGGATTGGAGGAGCAACTTTTCCCTTCCTTTATGTCGTTGGAAGATCCCAAGGGACTGGTAGAAGAGCGACGTTTGTTTTACGTAGCAATTACCCCGGACAAGGAATTACTAACCATCAGTTTAGCCCACAATCGCTAACGTATTGGGCACATAAGTGCCACTG
>DLXL01000089.1:0-4282 GCA_003448025.1 Saprospirales bacterium
GGCCATGTTCTGTTAATAGGATTTGATCATAGTTCTCAAGGCAGTAAAGTATTGCTTTAAGCGTGTACTCTTTGTTTGAAGTAACGTGAGAAGCTTTTTGAAGTTTGCAAGAGTACAAAGCGAAAAAAAAACACATCAGGTATAAAAACGACTTCATAACCATATTTAGGTTTGCGGGAAGCCCAAAAGAGCCTCCCGCATTTAGGTTAAAGTTTAGTTGCAATTAACTATCTCGTCATCCAGGTCGATGATCGGTAGGAGGAGATGATTGGTGATTTCCGACGAATTCTGAACGTCAGTTGTGTAATTGGGGTTGCAGTTTTTTATATTATTCCCAAAATTATTTCTAATCAAGGAGGATAGGTCTGTTTTAGCTTTATTTCTTATTTGTTCAACAGGAGTACCTTGCGGTACACCATCAATCCATTGCTGTACTTGAACAACACCACTATTTATTGCATTTGTTAACGCCGTTGGGCACATATTTAAGCAACTTCCATTGGGCCCATCAGAATAGGCTTCGAACCGAAGATAACCAAAATTAACAATTATCGGATTACCTCCGCTTCTATTAAACTGGAAATATGCATCTCTGAAAAACATCCCGGCAGCCGGATAATTATGATCCCCCTCATTTGGAAATGTCTTGAAGTTCATAATGTCAGCACATATTGGATTTGCTACAGAAACAGGGTCATTGTTTGGTGGAGGTGGAGTTTGGCTGGCGGTATCTATGATGTTCTTTATGTTACCAATAGCGCTTTCTTGATTTGGATTTGAATTCAAATATTCAAGAAAAGGCTGTATCATATAGGAATTATTCGCCAACCAATCCAATTGCGCATTATTGAACTGACAAACTTCATTCAGTTGACGCAGCTTTTCCGCTTGTTCCACACTCAGGCCTGGAGGTAAAACCCCTCCATTCTGAACAAACAAATGGACTGGCATATTGGTAAAATAAATGAAATACCAATGGGTATTGGCAAATGGCGGTGGCGTACCAGTCCCGCCTCCAGTACCAGTACCAGTGCCAGTTCCTGTTCCCGTACCACTTCCGCCTCCAGTACCAGTCCCCGTACCATTTCCGCCACCACCGCTGCTACCTCCTCCGGTATCTGAATCCCATGGATCGTTTACACAATCTTCGCTTTCAATAACAACGGTTTCATAACAATCATCAAATGTGATCGGACAAGGTTCGTAAATGATTTCGAATACCGGAAAACAATTTCCATCTTCTCTTTCTTCGGAAGGGCTTAGTTGCCCTTGGCGGAGAATAGATATTACACCGCCAACCGGGGCGCCATTGACTACTCTAACGCCACCCTTAAAATGGAAACCAATGTCAAACAAGGCATAAATCCCTGAAAAATTGTTAAAACTTATGTCTTGACTGTTTGAAAAGAAATAGCTGGAATCTGCTACAAACAACAATATCTCCACATTTAGTGTGTCACCTCCTAAATTACTTACCAATAATCTGAGGCCTGTTCGGCCATCATTAGCAGCCGCAAACACAGAATCTTGTAATGGGGCAACAACAATTCAAGAAGGCGACTAAGAGAAATATGCTTTTTTCATTGTTTATTTAGAATAATAACCTGCTTGCTTCCAATGATTTCATTTCGACGGCTTATTAAAATATAATATGTCCCATAAGAAATGCCCGAGAGAGAAAGCGATTGTTGGTTTGAATACACATTAAATTGTCTTATGGTTTTTCCTTCATTAGATATAAGGTGCATTGTCACATCATTTATTGAAAAGTCATTTGGAAATTCTACCTGAATGTAATTGCTTGCCGGATTGGGAAAGATTTTTAGGTCAATCCCTTTTAAAAAGACCACATCTTCGGTATCGGTAATGTAGTTGATGTTGCCACACCCAGGCTTAAGGCAGCCTAAAGAGTCGAGTTTGAGCAGCCAGTTATGTGATTCCAATACCCCGGTCATGAGGTTTCGTATGGTTCCAGTAGCCATATAGCCGCCGTCGCTGGTTGGGATGATATTAAACAGCCCAAAAGTTGTACGGCCCTGATACGAGCTGTCAATATAAGATCTCTCCCATAGTACCTCTAGATTTTCGTTCATCCTGAAAAGCCACCCAAATAATTGTTGGCTTGGCTGGTTGAGGTAATCGGGATATTCACCTCCGCAACCAATAAGTCCATGTTTCCACACCGGTTCAATATCGTTTATATCTTTTAGTGTTTGGTTCTTAAATATTACGGTGTCTGAAACATTTCCATATAAATCTGAAAAGTAAATGGCAGGTGGTGTAAGATCGTAATTTGGCATATTAGTGTTATCAACATACCATTTCACTGCAATCGTATTTGAATCTGTCTGAGCATGATAACATCCGGCAGTGAAGTAAGAGAATGGAAGGTCAAGTTCCCAAATAAAATTACCCGCAATGTTAAAAGCCGCGACTCCCGCTTTTAAATCCAAAAAGCAAGAAGTGGGGCAATAGACAAAACTTACCAAAAAATTTCCTTCTGTATCAATGAAAATTTTCCGTGATAAAGTACTTTCATTTTCATCTCCGTAATAGAATTCATTTAACTGACTTCCACTTAAATCTGTGATTACAAAATATAGTAGCGGTGCCGGTCTGTTATTGATATTTCGGTCTTGCACACCACATAAAACAAATTTATTTCCCCAAAGTGCCAATCGCGGAAATTCACTGTTTTTTGACGGATCTCCGTAAGTTTTATTCCACACAACCTCTCCAATGCTATCAATGCAATATAGCGTATATTGGGAATTTGGTTCGTTGGTGTGACCTGCTACATAAATCAGATCGTTATGTACGATTAATGTGTTTGATCCCTGATGAAAGGGGTATTGTTTGAACCATGCTACATTGCCGTAATTATCTAACTTGGCCAAAGCACAGCATTCGGCACTTCCGTTATCAAGACAGGCAGAAAATGATAATAGTAAATACCCATCGTTTGTTTCTTTGATAATAATGCCATTTTCTGGATTCAATGGAAAGTTAGAAAACACCTTAGAGAAGGTGACCAGTTGTGCGTTTATTACATTCGTCCAACATAACCACAAGCATATTGAGATAATACGTATCATATTTGCATAAAAAGAATCGGCGGCGTGGATGGATTCCGCACCGCCGATGGGTGAATGTTTAGTGCTTAATGGTGAATTTTGTGCGAAAAACCGCTTTTCCCTTGTTACTGACAATCAAAAAGTAATTGCCATCAATCAGGTTGGTCACTTGAAGAATCCGGGCAGTTTCCTTTGAGTCAAGTGATGTGGACAAGAGCAAACGCCCCAACAGGTCGAAAATCTGTATTTGGGCATCGTTACTTTCTTGCAGAGATGGCCAAGTAACGATCAATTTGTCGCTTGCAGGGATCGGATATGCTTTCAATCTATCCGTAGCAACTGGTTCTATTGGGCGGATTCGTTCTTCTGAAAAAGTATACTCGTCTGGATAATATACATAATCTTTGAGCAGTCCGAGTATGCCCCTTGCATAGCCACGAATGGGCGAAAAACCATCCGCAACGCTGTTGAGGAAGACTTCCTGCTCTGAACTCAACGTAAAACCTAACGGATTTTGGAGGCGTTGAAGGTTGATTAGCTGAATGTCACGAAATTGCGCGTCGGTAACATCATCAATAGGAAGTTGGTTGAGTAATTGAGCTGCGCCCAGGAAGTCCTGACAGCTCATACGCAGGCCTATAATAGCCCATTGCGCCGCTTTTCCCATTTCGCCTGCTAATAAAGCTTCGACTTTACTATAGTCTTTTTCTTCTAATGACTTGCCAATTAGGTATTTGAGTATAGCTTCTTTTTCGGCTAAAACTTGATAATACTGCACTTTTGCACTGGCATCGCTATGAATGATTGACATTAAGGCATGTAATTGCAGCCTTCTAATGTTTAAATCTCCATCCGTTGGAACCTCCATGCCACCAGGCAGGCCGCCAAATTGATTACAGTCAAGGGTGAAAATTCCACCTGTAACAGCAGATTTCCCATAATTCCCCGGACTAAGTGGTTCCGGATCACAATTAACAGGAGGCTCGCCCGATTTGAAATAGTAGGTGAAAAAATCCGTTGCACCCGATGTTTGAAGATCAATTTGTACACCCGGATCCGTGAAACAGTTATCTGCGGGAACATCAAAATTCCCCTGCAATGCTCTTATATTTCCATTATTCCCAGGGAAAAAAGAGTTAGTCAATACAAAATCATGTACGCCTGGAACTCCTATGAAATCATTTGATAGGAATTGCATCTCCTTTCCT
>DLXL01000089.1:4362-7186 GCA_003448025.1 Saprospirales bacterium
GCATCTCCTTGTTTTCTCCAATAGCAAGAATACCTATATTGAATCGAGATTCAATTCGATTACAACCCACAAGATTTTGATTCATTGTGTTATTGAAGCCCGTGTTGGCCGTCCATGCACTTACACCGACATCAGTAAATGTGTTGCCCCCAATGCGGAAATTACTCGGCCCATCCATTATCACTCCATATTGCGACCCCTCGAAATGATTGTTAATTACATCCATTGAGAACTTCCCTAACGGATTGTATAGCCCCAAAAAACCGGAAGCTGTAGAAGCATATACATCGTATTGATTGCCGTAGAAAAGGTTTTCCGTAGTTGCTGTACCAATGACCGATTTATAGGACATCGGATAAGTTGCGTAACAACTGACCCCAATTTGATTGAATTCAAAGTTGCAGCCGTTATGTACTTTAATGCCCGCATCATAGGTACGAATACCCTGCATGCCTTTGGAGTAAATATCACAATCATCAAACTCTATACCGTCTGTTTCCCAAATGGAAATTCCTTCCCGGGTGGTTTGAGGAACGGTCGGCATACCTTGCAAAAATCTTGTATTCTTGAATCGGCTTTTATTGAGTGCTTTTTTGTACTTCATAAATTCAGCATCCTTACGATTTTTCTGGAAAACCGCATTATTTGTCCAGATTAATCCACCCCAGAACTCCGGCCCGAAACCACCCCCCGCAGATACTCCTGTAAGAGCCCATTCCACCGTACCCCAATCAATTTTAACAATACCTCCCTGTTCAGGATCGGTTAGGATGGCATCATGGTCTGGCTGATCTTTTTGACTGTTTCCTAACACTACAATCCCTGCCCAGTGGGGAGCCTCACATGCCTTGGTTACTATTCCTCCACTTTCAATAATTAATCGGGCGTTTCGCTCAACAATAATTTTGGTTCCTTGCAACATGCCAACTTTGGCTTGAATAGATAGCTCTGCGCCTGAATGTATATAGACATCACCGGGCATAATCTGGTCCGTGTCATATTCAGTGTTAACATAAATATGAGTAACCATATTTGTTGTGCAAGGGCATACAGGTTCACAAGCTGCAGAATTGGCTATAGAGTGTCTTCCACCTAATGGTTCAAAGAGTGCTCTCATGCGATTCTTTTGCCCTTTTGAAAACATGTACATACAAGCGTCATCAACATAATCCATGTAATTCATAAACAAATCGCCATTTGGTCCATTAGAGCAGCTCACTATAGGAAAGGATGGACAATCATAATTGGCATCATCCTGTAATGGAGTATCTGCAACAACATCATCCCAATCACAGCCGTCTGTTCGCCATATATGATATAAGTTAAGCCAGTGTCCAATTTCATGAGTTGCTGTGCGCCCCAGATTGTACGGAGCAGTAGCAGTTCCTATAGTTCCAAAGTACCTGTAATCAACAACGACTCCATCTGTTTCAGATGGTCCAAAGGGAAACTGGGCATAGCCAAGAGGGGTAGAATTCATGTTGCAAACCCAAATATTCAAATATTGTGTACGATCCCAGTTATCCAGCCCACCTGAGCTATTGAACTTCACATGATCAAAATCGCTTGTGAATACACTCTTATCTGTTTCCCTGCGCCGGATACCTGTGGTTGGACATCCGTTCGGATCTCTTTTTGCTAAACAAAAATTAATTCTGCAATCAGCTTTTAGTGAAGAAAAAGCAAAAGGTAGATTTGATGCATCACTATTTAACAATCTAAAGTCTTCGTTTAATACGTCGATTTGACTTTGGATTTGAGCATCAGATATGTTTTCCTCAGGTGTGTGGTATACCACATTGACAACAACAGGAATAGTGATTACTGTTTCATCAAAGTCCTCAGAAATCTGTTTTTCCTTTATTCTCCCTTCAAATTTATCACGCAATTGACGCATCATTGGGTCCCTTTCAAGTTGTTTTTGAAGGATTTCTTCAGATGAACATGTTCGTCGAATTTGGCCATTCGCCGATAAAGTTAAGAGCAGAAATATGTTTAAAGTACTAATTTTTAAAAAAATGGCAATAAAAGGGGATGGCCACGTGGTAGCCAAATTAAAAATTTTCATAAAAATGATGCTGTTTTGACGGTTTTCAGTTGTCCTTGCCTCGCGCGCCGGTGGGGATTTCCGTTGCCGTCGGGTTATTAAAAATGAATATCAAGGCAAATATAGCGAAGTGAATTAAAATTAGGCAAATTTGCCTATATTATTTTTTCGCTTCAGACGGAACCTCGCCATGTGAAATACAGCATACACAAGGCCGGGTTGAAAGCGTTTGGGAAACACCTCAGGACACTGCGCAAGGCCAGAGGCCTCTCCCAGGAGCAACTGGCCTGGAAAGCAGATTCTGAGCTTAGTCAAATCAGCAGAATGGAACGAGGCATCATCAACGCAGGTTTAAGTCAACTATTCAAAATAGCTGAAGCGCTGGACATTCACCCAAAGGAATTATTTGATTTTGAGTGGGAAGAAGAGGGGTAGTATCGTTCCGGCGTTTTTTTGTTTTGTGCAGATTTATTTCGCACAGATTTTTGGTATCCGCTTAATTATCTCTGTAAAATTGAATCACTACTTCAATTTTACAGACATGATCCCACTGTTTGCTTCAGAAAAACTACTTACTTTCCTTGCAGGGCAGCTGCAAGTGGGTAAAACAACACTGGCCAAATCGCTCGCACTATTGTGACGTAATCCATCTGCGTTGCACAGTATTCCCGGAATATCATTCCGGGATACAAAAAGGCCATCCCGGAAATCCCGGAATGGCCTTTTAAGCAAAAGACTTGAATGTTTTCTTCCCCGTCCACCGTCCACCGTCCACCG
>DLXL01000089.1:7378-10829 GCA_003448025.1 Saprospirales bacterium
TAGGCCGTCCACCGTCCACCGTCTAATACTCGTCTTCGTTGAAGAAGAAGTCGTCGTGGCGGGGGTAATCCGGCCATATATCTTCGATGCCTTCGTAGAGCTCACCGTCGTCTTCGAGTTCTTCCAGATTCTCGATAACTTCGGCTGGGGAGCCTGAGCGGATAGCGTAGTCAATCAATTCGTCTTTGGAGGCTGGCCACGGAGCCTCTTCTAAGAAGGAGACCAGTTCGAGAGTCCAATACATAGGTGTGGTTTTGTTGTTTGAATATACTAAGAGTTCAGGGTTCGATTTACAGGATCAGCATAGCATCACCATAGCTGTAGAAGCGGTATTTTTCCTTAACCGCCTGGTGGTAGGCTTCCATCACCAGTTCAAATCCACCAAATGCTGAAATCATAATCAACAGACTGGATTTTGGAAGGTGGAAGTTGGTTACCATGGAATTGGCAATGCTGAAATCGTAAGGAGGATAGATGAACTTATTGGTCCATCCTTCCACCTGCTTGAGCATCCGGTCAGCACTAACAGCCGTTTCAATAGAGCGCATCACGGTAGTACCCACGGCGCATACTTTTTTATTTTCCTGCAAGCTTTTATTCACCGTTTCTGCGGCGGCCTGCGGAATTTTGAAGTATTCAGCCTCCATTTTGTGCTTGGAGAGATCTTCCACATCAATGGTGCGGAAAGTACCCAGGCCAATATGCAGGGTCAGTTCGGCAAAGTTCACGCCTTTCAGCTCCAGGCGTTTCATGAGTTCGCGACTGAAGTGCAGACCGGCAGTAGGAGCGGCCACTGCGCCCATTTCTTTGGCGTAGATGGTTTGATAGCGCTCGCGGTCAATGGCTTCAGGCTCGCGGTTGATGTATTTAGGCAGCGGAGTGTTGCCCAGTTTAACCAGTTCGTTCACGAAATCTTCTTCCGTGCCGTCAAACAAGAATCGAATGGTACGGCCGCGGGAAGTCGTATTGTCTACCACCTCGGCTACCAGGGCATCATTACCGTGCTCGTCTTCAAAATAAAGCTTGTTGCCTACACGGATCTTGCGGGCAGGATCCACCAGCACGTCCCACAGGCGGGCATCATGATTGAGTTCACGAAGCAGGAATACTTCAATTTTGGCTCCGGTTTTTTCCTTTTGACCAAATAGTCGGGCTGGAAAAACCTTTGTGTTGTTGAAAATCATAGTATCCCCGTCGCCAAAGTAAGAGAGGATATCCTTGAAAATCTTGTGTTCAATTTTACCTGTTTTACGGTGCAAAACCATCAAACGGCTTTGATCGCGCTCTTCGGCAGGGTATTGTGCTACCAGTTCGGCAGGCAGGTCAAAATTGAATTGGGAGAGTTTGGTGCGCATAATTTAGTAGGGGGCATCGATTAACTGTTAGACAACATGAATGACAGAAACGTTGTATCGATACCTTATAATGCTGTTTTGATTTTGGGAAACTCGTTTTTTGCCAACAATAACGGACGATTTTAACAAAAAAATGCCTGTTGAAAAATCTTCTCCTATTGGAAAACGGCTGCAAAAGTAAAATTTCCCTACAAACGAGAAATTTTTCAAAAGGTTTTGTAGAAATATAGTATTCACCGCTAAGTACGCGAAGAACGCTAAATCGTTTTTCATCAATACTTTGCGTACTTCCACTACTTAGCGGTGAACCCAACTTGTTAAGCAACAGAAAACTCCTTCTGAGCTTTTTTACGCTCAAAATCTTTGAGGTAAATTTTGCGCAGACGGATGCTTTTCGGCGTTACTTCTACGTATTCGTCTTCCTGAATGTATTCCAGTGCTTCTTCCAGTGTGAAGCGACGTGGTGGTGGCAGCGATGCTTTATCATCGGCGCCGGAAGCACGGTGGTTGGTGAGTTTTTTGCTTTTGGTTACGTTGATCACCAGGTCCATCGGACGGTTGTTTTCGCCGATAACCTGTCCTTCGTACACTTCTTCACCTGGTTCGATGAAGAAAAATCCGCGGTCTTGCAGATTGTCCAGCGAGTAGGCAAAGGCTGAACCTGTTTCCATCACGATCAGGGAGCCGTTCTGACGACCGGCGATGTCTCCGCGCCAGGGTTCGTATCCGGTGAAGCGGTGGGTCATGATAGCCTCACCCTGTGTAGCCGTAAGTACGTTGGAACGCAGGCCAATGATACCACGGGAAGGGATTTCAAAGCGCAGGATAAAGCGGTCGCCCTTTGGCTCCATGCTTTTCATTACGCCCTTGCGGCGCGTAACCAACTCGATACACTTGCCGCTGGTGGTTTCCGGTACGTCGATGGTCAGTTCTTCCACCGGCTCGCATTTTTGGCCGTTGATTTCTTTTACAATTACGCGAGGCTGCCCGATCTGAAGCTCGTATCCTTCGCGGCGCATGGTTTCAATGAGGATGGAAAGGTGCAATACCCCGCGGCCGAATACCATAAAGGAATCAGCGGAGTTGGTTTCCTGCAGGCGCATGGCCAGGTTTTTCTCCAATTCTTTTTCCAGGCGCTCACGTACGTGACGGCTGGTAACGAATTTACCTTCCTGGCCAAAGAAAGGCGAGTCGTTGATCGTAAAGGTCATCGACATCGTTGGCTCATCGATGGAGATGGGCGCCAGTGCTTCCGGATTTTCGTAGTCGGCAATGGTATCGCCAATTTCAAATCCGTCTACGCCTACTACAGCGCAGATATCGCCGGCTTGTACTTCAGGCACTTCTTTTTTGGCCAGGCCATCAAACACAAACAGCTGCTTGATGCGGTGTTTTTGCATGACCCCATCCTTTTTACAGAGGGTAACAGGCTGGTTGGCGGTAAGTTTGCCACGCAACAAACGGCCAACTGCAATACGGCCGATATAGTTGGAGAAATCCAGAGAGGTTACCAGCATCTGAGTATTGCCTTCAGCAACCTTTGGCTCCGGGATGTATTTCACAATATCTTCGAGCAATACCGTAATATCGGTAGCGGGGTTTTTCCAGTCGTGCGACATCCAGCCGTTTTTGGCTGAGCCGAATACAACCGGGAAATCCAACTGCTCTTCATTGGCATCGAGGGCAAACATCAGGTCGAACACCTGTTCGTGCGCCCAGTCAGGGTTGCAGTTCGGTTTGTCTACCTTGTTGATGACTACGATGGGCTTTTTACCCATTTCAAGGGCTTTTTGCAACACAAAGCGGGTTTGTGGCATCGGTCCTTCAAAGGCATCTACGAGCAGCAGAACACCGTCTGCCATATTTAATACACGTTCCACCTCGCCACCGAAGTCGGCGTGGCCAGGAGTATCAATCACGTTGATTTTGATGCCTTTATAATTCAGGGCAACGTTTTTAGAGAGGATGGTGATCCCGCGTTCCCGTTCCAGGTCGTTGTTGTCAAGGATCAGCTCACCGGTCATTTCATGCTCTTTGAAGACCTGAGAGGCATGGATCATTTTGTCCACCAGGGTGGTTTTGCCGTGGTCAACGTG
>DLXL01000510.1:0-2822 GCA_003448025.1 Saprospirales bacterium
CCGCTCTTTCCTTCTACCATCCCTAATCCCGCCTCCTCCTGTTCTTCCGCTTTACAAATCAAATTTCGCGTCATCCGCGTCTTCCGCGTTCCAAAAAAACCGCGTTCAAAATCCGCGTTCAAAAACACGGAATAGGAGCTCCAATTCAAATCCGGCCCTAGCCAGAGACGCGATGGTTTTATCCCGGGCATTGTCGTCGCCCGCGTATTGCTGCATTTTTCGCTCCATGAGTTTGCGTACCAAAGCCTCATAATCTTCCTCCGGAATGGATTCCAGGGCCTGGGCAATGTACTCCGGTGCAATGTTTCGCATCTTTAATTCCTGCCGGATACGCACCCGGCCCCATTGGTTGCTGCGGAATTTCCCACCGGCATAAGCCATGGCAAATCGTTCTTCATTGCGAAAATTGTCCTCCTGCAATACCTGATAAATCTGCTCGGAATCTGCACGGGAAAGCCCCATTTCTTTGAGTTTGCTGCGCACTTCTTTTGGACAACGCTCTCGGTAGGCGCAAAAGCGCTCCATTTTCTGTAGGGCCTGATCGGGGGTGATTGACATTGGAACAATGGACGATGAACGATGAACGATAGATGATGGGTCGAGTCAGGGCTACCCGGGCAGCCATTTTAGCATACTCAAAATGGTTTCCCTATCTTGCTTGCTATTGGTCCATCCTTTGTTTTCTGACATTAGTTGGAGTATGTATGGCTTATATACTTTTTGTAAACGCCAGGCTGTGACATGCCGGGAAGGCATCACTACACAAATATACTTCTTTGATTTTCGGTGCAATCCAATAACCTGGATATTTTCATATCCGTCGCCCCATTTAACCGGCAGGCAGTAGATTTTTGTACCGGGGGAAAAATGTTTGGTGCCATGCCGCAACTCGTGTTCCGACCCTTGTTCAGTTTGGTCTCTGATATTGCCGATGAGGCACCACACAAATGGCCCGTCCTCACCGGCACCCTGTTTTTGTGCAAAAAATTTCTCAAAAATGCGCTTTAAACAGCGGAACATGCCATTGTTATTGATGATGGTAACTACTCTTGGTGGTCCTATGGTAAAAAACGTCGGCTAAAGTACGTTTTGTTCCTGTCCGGCAAAAGAACACTGTTATAACCGCTGTATTGCCCACAATGGTCTAACGTTTTAATATGAGGTAATTCAATCCTATGGCTGAAAGCTTGGGAAACAACAGCATGAAAAAATACGCGGCATAGGAAACGGTAACTTCGGGAGGTACACCCTGCATGATGAACACATGCTCATTTCCTGCAGACCCTGGAAAAATGAACTGTTCGGTAATATTCCAGCCAAAATGGATTGCAATAGGCACCCAGATAGTGCGGGCTTGTACAAAACCATAGGCCAGCACCAATCCCATCAAAAAAGTGTAAAAGAACACGATTGCCATTTGCACCAGGTTGCCCCAAACGCCCCCATTCAACCAATGCAACACGGCAAATAACACGGAAGTTAAGATAATAGCGCTTCGATTACCCCACCTGATCATAAGCAGGTACAATAATGCGCCACGTAACAATAATTCCTCCGTTAATACGCCTCGTAGTACTTCCCAGATTTTATATCCGGCTTGTTTCAGGTTAAACTGTGTGTTGAACACATAGGTTTCTTGCGCGATCTCCATTTTTAACCAATAAGCAGAAGCGCTGCAAAGTGCTGTAATAACCAATAACACAGCAGCCAGTCCGGCCATGGGCAATGATGGAACTGGCCCAAGTACACGAAAAGAGTGCCTGCCAAAAAACCAAAGTGCCAGACCAGTAAGCAAGACAAGTCCAAGAATTTGAAGCATACGAGTTTAGGTGTTAGATGCTTGTTATAAATCTCCCAACTGTGGCCGTAAGATCAAATCTTCCACCACGGCAGCATCACTCATATCATAGCAGCCCCAAACCGCTTTGGCTACATCGGAGGCTTGCATGAGTCGTTCGTAGGGCAAATCCACCCCTGCCCAGGAGTCTGACCACGCAGCTCCAGGCATAATAGAGGTTACTTTGAGTCCGTGAGGCTTCATTTCCTCCCGCAAAACCTTGGAAAATCCCAGCAGGGCAAACTTGCTGATGCTGTATGATCCACCGTTTGGATAGGCCATGAAACTGGCAATACTGCACATATTAAAAATATGTCCTCGACCCTGCGATTTCATCACTGGCAACAAGGCCCGGGTAAGGTGATAGGCACTGAACAGATTGGTCTCCATCTGGGTTTCCAGCGTTCCTTCCTGTTCCTCTGAAATCCGCCCGGGCAAAAACACACCGGCATTATCCACCAACACATCTATCCTGCCGAAAACGCTTTTAATAAAATCACCAAATTCCAGCACTTCTGGTTTTTTGCTCATATCGGCTGCAAAAACATACAGATGCTGCCCCGGAAACTGCCGGGCCCAGTCAGATTGCATATCATCCAGATCTGCCTGAGTACGCGCGCATACACACAGATCAAAGCCTTTTTCAGCAAAAGCTTCAGCAATGGCTCGTCCCAATCCTTTGGTGGCGCCGGAGATAACGGCTGTTTTATGATGCATAAATGAATGGTTGTTTTCAGCAAAGGTAGCCAGGATTAAGTACATGATTGACGAGTACATGAATACTTGGGTGAAGAAGTGTGACGATCGGCATAACTACACAAGGATACCCAAGAGCGGAGCCATCCCCTCATCACTCATGTAATCATGTACGCTTCACTCATGTATTCAAATACTCATCATTCCCAATTAATCAAATCAAAATAGGCCATATCTTGCCCGGAATAAGTACACTGTTGAAGCGTACATGATTGAAGCGTACATGATT
>DLXL01000510.1:3022-5273 GCA_003448025.1 Saprospirales bacterium
GTAATCATGTACGCTTCAATCATGATCTCCTGTTTTATTCACTCATGTATTTCCAATGAGTTCTACATCAAAAAAGCCTCTAGACCCCTGGCCTGATCGTCTCCGGAATCTGGCAACGATCATGGTGATTTGTATTCATGCGGCAGCCCCCATTGCACATTCTGCCGGGCAAGACTATAATAGTCACTGGTGGTGGTCTGGCAACTTCTGGAATTCACTGACAAGGCCTGCCGTACCGTTGTTTGTCATGCTGAGCGGCTATTTACTGCTCAGCAGGGATTACCCGCTGCCTGATTTTTTGAAACGACGCTTCACCAGAGTAGTTATTCCGGCCATTTTCTGGATGCTGATCTATAGTTTTTATAATTTTTTGGCACATGGAAGCCCTGCTACCTTTACAGAAGCCCTCAAAGGATTGGTTACCGGGCCTGTACATTATCACCTTTGGTTCATTTACCTCATCATTGGATTATACCTGTCTTATCCGTTTTTGCGCGGCTGGATAAGGGGCGCCACGCACCAGGAGTTCCTTTTCTTTTTTATCATGTGCAATTTTTGCACCTGGGGATATAAAATGATGGCTATGTGGCTGAACATGCCCATGGGCATCTATTTTGAGTTGTTCACGAATAATGCAGGCTATTTTGTAGGCGGATACTATTTGGGCAACTTTGCGATATTCCGCAAAGATGAACCTTTGGAAGGGTTCCGGTTCTATGTACCACGTTACCTGCCCTGGCTACTGATTTCCCTGGGTACTTTCAGCACTATGACGGCCTCCTACATCATCAACACCTTTTTCTGGAAGGGCCAGCCGGACGTATATTTTTATGATTATCTCACGCCTAATGTGGCGGCCGGAGCTGTAGGCTGGTTTCTGTTGGCCAAACGATCCTTTAACAGCAGCCCTTTACTGGATATTGAACGGGATTTTTCCGCAGCGAGTTTTGGGATTTATTTCGCCCACGTATTAGTTATGGATTATTTCGGCCAACTTGGATTCTGGCATAGTATGGCCCATCCATTTTTTGTATCGCCCATTCTTACGATCATGATCGCCGGCATGACCTTTTTGGCAGTGGCGGTCATAAGGGTGCTGCCTGGAGGAGATAGGGTTACATGAGTACATGAGTGAAGAAGTGTATTGATCGGCATAACTACCCAAGGTAAGTTAAAAGCGGAGCCCTCCCTCTTAACTCATGTAATCATGCACTCGTCAATCTTCACTTAAAATTGATATAAAGCTCCGGATCTACTGCCCGCCCCTTGTGCCATAGCTCAAAGTGGAGGTGTGGTCCGGAACTGTTTTCACCGGAATTGCCGATGATGGCAATAGCTTCGCCTGCTTTTACGAAATCTCCTTCGCGACGAAGTAGCACAGAGTTGTGCTTATAAATCGTTACAACATTGTTAGGATGCTGGACGGCTATACTATATCCGGTTTCCACCGTATAACCGGCTGAAATTACGGAACCATCAACTGCAACTTTTACCGCCGTGTTTTTGGGCGCGGAAACATCCAGGCCAAAGTGATTTTTCTTTAAATCGTATTTGGCAGTAACATCCCCACTTACGGGTGGGATAAAAAACAATTGCTCCAGCGGCACATCCCTACTCAATGAACTGATCGGCGCCTGATTGGCTTTCGGATCGGTCGTGAAAGTACCGGTGGCTACCGCTGATCGCAGTTGTTCGTCCTCCGGAATTCGATCTACATCATGCGGCAAGGTATCGGAAGGGTTTTCCGGCTGCCCTTGTTTTTTCACGTCCTCTTCGGTCATCCCCTGCATATCGCCTGTTAGCAGTTTTCGAAAATTTTCGTTATATTTTCGATGTGCTTCAATTTCATTTTCGAGGTTGGAAACCTTACTGGTTAACATTGCGATTTCAGAATCGCGGGTAAAATCCCCATAACCTGGAATGTACCGTTTCAGTGGCGTCCAGATAATTAGCATCGTCACCAAAATGGCGGTACCTACAATCAAAGAACTGAAAGCTATATACACAGAAAGCGGTGTGAGCTTGAGTGATGTCACCTCCTCAAAAGTGTCGTCATTCATGATCACCAAACGGTATTTATCGCGCAGTTTCTCCATCAGGCTCCGGTCGTCATCGCCGTGGCTTCGGAAGAACTGTATGAATTGCTTAACAACCGCGAAGAATTTCTGCATAGGAACGCTGATTTATTGGAACGCTGATTTTATTGGAACGCGGATGACGCGGTTTTTTTTGGAACGCGGATAACGCGGAT
>DLXL01000494.1:0-2572 GCA_003448025.1 Saprospirales bacterium
CCACTAAGACACTAAGGCACTAAGACACACACCTCTGCCCAGCCGAACGCCCCCACAAACCCATAAACCCTCATAAACCCATAAACCCTCATAAACCCTCAAACCCATAAACCCTCAAACCCCTCATAAACCGCAAAACTATAAATCCTCAGTAACCATGACAAAAAAGAAAATGATCTCTGCCATTCACAATTACTGCGACCGCTGGTGCGAGCGATGTGTATTTGTGGAACGATGCGCCGTTGGCGTTGAAGAAATCAAAAGATGGAACCGTGAAACCCCAATGACTGAAGAGGAATTGTGGGGAGAAGTGGGCGAAAATTTTAAGGAATCGCTCAAAATGCTGGATGATATGCTTCGGCAGGCTGGAATAGATCCGGATGATATCATAGATGAATCCATTCCGGATATCGCGTTAGAGAAGCCCGATCCGGAGTTGGAAAAATTGGATGAAGATATTTTTGAAAAAGGGATTACCTATTACAAGTTATCGGAGGCGTTTTTTCAGAATAATGCAGCTTTTTTCGAGCAAAAAGGCATTGAATTGCAGCGTTTGACGGAAATGAACATGCCAATAGATTTGGATCGGTTGGGTTATGTTCAGGAAGCTGTGGAAATCATTCGTCAGTATGCAGCGTTCATTGGCGTAAAAGCCCGCAGGGCAATTTCTGGCATGGATGCGATGCATGATGACGGCATCTGGAGCGTTTCGCCGGATCAAAGTGATGCCAATGGCAGTGCAAAAGCATGCATTCTTTGCATTGATCAAAGTTTGGCATCCTGGGAAACTTTGCGCAAAACCTGGCCGGAAAAAACCGATGAAATTTTAGATATGCTCCTCGCACTGAGCCGGTTCCGCAAAGAAATGGTAGGGCTGTTTCCCAACTGGGAGAAGTTCATTCGCCCGGGCTTCGATACAGAGCCCACACAAATCCGTCGATTTGAGATGAATAGATTCCTCCACATTTACCACCTTTGCCCCGCATTCCCCACATTAACCACATTAACCACATTCCCCTTCATGCTCAAAGATTCAAGTTTATTGCACCGCAGCTCCTTTATCAATAATGAATGGACGGATGCCGATTCCGGTAAAACGTTTGTGGTAACCAACCCCGCTACGGGAGAGGAGTTGGCAAGAGTAGCTGATTGTGGCGCAGAAGAAACGCGGCGCGCCATTGCTGCGGCTGAAACTGCATTGCCGGATTGGCGTGGTAAAACAGCTACTGCACGTGCCTCTATCCTGCGAAAATGGCATGATCTGATTTTGGAACATGCGGATGATCTGGGCTTGTTGCTTACCATGGAGCAAGGGAAACCGGTACCTGAAGCGCGTGGTGAGGTTAGGTATGGCGCTACTTTTATTGAATGGTTTGCAGAGGAAGGTAAAAGGGCTTATGGTGATGTAATTCCGCCACATATGCCAGGCATGCGCCTGCTGGTAGTAAAACAACCCGTGGGCGTGGTGGCTGCCATTACCCCCTGGAATTTCCCCAATGCTATGATTACCCGAAAAGTTGCTCCTGCACTGGCGGCGGGCTGTACGGTGGTACTCAAGCCTTCAGAAGAAACACCGCTTTCTGCGCTTGCACTGGCCGAATTAGCCCTAAGAGCAGGGTTCCCTCCGGGAGTGTTAAACATTGTCACGGGAATGGATGCGCCAACCATCGGTAAGGTGTTAACGGATAGTCCGGTGGTGCGGAAAGTTTCGTTTACCGGAAGTACAGAAGTGGGAAAGCTTTTGATGCGGCAAAGTGCTGACACGGTCAAAAAGATATCTTTGGAACTAGGGGGCAATGCTCCGTTTATTGTGTTTGATGATGCTGATCTGGATGCAGCGGTAGAGGGCGCCATCGTGGCAAAATACCGCAACGCAGGCCAAACCTGCGTTTGTGCCAACCGGATTTTTGCACAGGAAGGCATTTATGAAGCTTTTTTGGAAAAGTTTACAGCAGCAGTTCAAAAACAGAAAGTAGGCGCCGGCACGGAACATGGTGTAAACATTGGTCCATTGATCAATCAGGAAGCGCTGGATAAAGTACAGCGGCTGGTAAGCAATGCCACCCAGAAAGGCGCCCGGGTGCTGATTGGCGGTCAGGCCATACAGGGTACTTTTTACCAACCTACGGTGTTGGCAGATGTAGGCCCGGGTATGGATATCATGCATGAGGAGATTTTTGGCCCTGTGGCACCTGTAACGCCTTTTTCCAATGAAAAAGAAGTTGTTCAAATGGCTAACGATACGCCTTATGGCCTGGCGGCTTATTTCTACGGCCGGGATATTGGTCGGGTATTTCGGGTAGCGGAAGCCCTTGAATATGGTATGGTTGGCGTGAATACCGGCCTGGTTGCTACCACAGTTGCGCCATTTGGTGGTGTAAAAGAAAGTGGCATAGGTCGGGAAGGTTCCAAATACGGGCTTGATGATTTTTTGGAAACGAAGTACATCTGTATAGCCGGTATTTGATTTTATACCCATTCAACCACCATCATTTTTTAAACCACGGAGGTGCAAAGGGCACGGAGTGTTTTGTTGAACCACGGAGTCGCAAAGGGCACGGAGTGTTTTGTT
>DLXL01000494.1:2853-10802 GCA_003448025.1 Saprospirales bacterium
GAGTGTTTTGTTGAACCACGGAGTTACAAAGGGCACGGAGTTTTTGGTTGAACCACGGAGTCATTTTAATGCGATTCTACCATCAGGTTTTTTTTGAGTACATGTTTGATTTCCCATTCCACATCGTTGGAAATGTGATTCACCATGTCCCGATTAGTTGGCGTTGAGGGCGCTGAAGACTCTGAAGTTTCATTAAAATTGTATGATCCATACAAAGTTTTCGATATCAATAGCAGACCAGACTGGCAGTCTATCAGTTCCATAGCTACTGAAGCATTGCCTGAACGTTCGCAGGAGTAAGTAGTGATAGTGCTGGTTTCGCAGCGATATTTCTGAACCCGGGATACTACCCGACCACAGGAATCGCGGGTTTCTTCAAATCCATCCTCTACTTGTTTGGTTTCAGTTCGGGTAGTTTGTGTATTGTTCCCGCTCCCAATATCCAAGGATACCAGCATGCACTTCAGGGTGTATGTAAACGTTTGCCGGGCCTGTGGGTCAGTGTAAAATATCAGCCAGTCGTTTTTGATGAGTTGCGGATTTTTTTTGAGGTCTTCCCAAAAATAGCTGGCATCTGAAATACCTGGTGCCGATTCAGGCACAATGAGGATGTGTACTTTTCCCATATGCCAGGCACTATCCATCAACGCGTTTGCATTTTCCCAGTAGGGGTAATAGTTGGTTTTCAGCTCACGAAGTAAATAGTACGCTTTCCGGGCGGCGATATGCTCCCCTGCAGAGAGTAAGGTTTGCGCCTGATTGTACAGGTATTTGGCTGCCAGTTGCCTGCTTTGTGCTGCTAAAGTGTCAACGTCCGAAACAAAACGGAATGCCGGCTCGAAGCCTTTTTTGGTTCGTAAGGGTTGCCATTTTTCCACGTTTTGTTGTCGAAGTTGTATGTTACGGTACAGGCTATTGATCTGTGGCCAGTTTGCATCATTGTTTTCGGCCAAAAGTCTGGAAAGTTCCAATGAGTCTTTTCGCTGCATGGTGTTAAAGGCAAATTCAAGCCCTGTTAAGTCTTTTTTCGACCTGTATTTTTTGGGCTGGTCTCTGAATTTCAGCCCATAAGCGGCAATGGCCGACTGGTATTCTCCCTTATCCAGGTAATACTGCGGAGTGAAGCACCCATATATAAAAAATAGTATGGAGAGCAGGAAGAGGTTGCGTTTCATGGCTGGGACAATTTGGTGGTGAGTTATTCTTCCAATAAAGTTCTCAGAATGGATTGGTGCAGGTAGCCGCTTGTTGTTCGGGAAAGGCTTTTAATGAAAGCAGTGGCATTGTTTGATTGGAAGGAGTTTGCAGGATAGGCGAATTTGCCTTGGATGAGCTTTTTAAGTATTATTTTTCCTGTTTTGGGTTTCCAAATTTCTACTAACAGGACGGCCTTCGCCATATTGTCGGGCTGTTTAAAGAGTGGATCCTGCCTTTTGATCTGGGAAACAGCTTTTGAAGGGGGCTCCGAATGGCCTGGATATTTCAGGGTAATGGTTTCAATTGGAACGGCAGCATCTATGTGAAGCGGAGCCTGGGCATAATTTTTTTGTTCAATGGTCAGATTGATCAATTGATACCGGACGTGAAAGTCAAATCGTGTGTGCTTCAGTGTATCTGAATAAAAAGTTAGCCAATCCGCACTAGGCAAGGGTTGCAACAATGCGAAATGGTCCCAAAACAGGTTGGTTTCCGCATTGATGTCGCTTGCTACCCTTTCCAAAAGGATGGTTGCTTTCCCTGCTTTATAGGCACTGTCAAGCAAAATATTGGTGTTCTCCCAGTATTTGAAATAATTGCTTTTCAGGTCATTAAATGCTGCATAAGCTTTTCGCGCATAAAGATGTTTGCCTGTGGAATCGTTCAGTTGCAACCAATACTTACCCTTGCGATAAAGGCAGCCGGCTGCCGCTTTGCGGCTGGCCAACTCAAGGGAGTCTATTTCCGGAAAATAGAGTAACTCAGCAGAACGCTTTTGTGCCGGTATTACATCTAACAGATCAGATTGTCTCGCCTGGATATTTTCATAAATTTCGTGAATCCGCACCTGATTTCCTTCTATGTTTTCCAGTTGAAGTAGCGCTATTTCAGTGGTATCCTGAATTTGAAGCTGCTGGTATGCATACTGGAGTCCAGCCTGATTTTTTTCCTTCTGGATTACCCGTAGTGGTGACCGGAGGTTATCATAATATTGGATAAAAGCGGTTTCAAAATCTCCATGACTGGCATGATAAGCAGGTATCCGGCATTGGTAGCTTAGTAAACATAGACTTATGGTCAGGATAAAAAAGTGCTTCATAAAAAAGGTTGAATTGGTTAGTCAAATATAGATTCCACAGGCATGACAAGTACACCGGATCGTGTTAAGGTAACAGGTCTTTTCGTGTTAAATATTTCAAATGCCTTCGTTTTTAGTTAAAATAGAATCAGTTTTAGCCACGAATTGCAAAAACTAAAGAATCATGCTGAGATAAAAGATGTGATAACTACTTTCGCCGTTGTGATTTCTCTAGATTGTTCCATTTCCAAATCATCCTGTATTAATGGTCAAAAATTTCCTTACCCTATTGTGTATACTGGTTGCGATCAGTAACCTTTTTGCTCAAAATCTCTGGACTGATGTTGCAGAGAGTGGCATTCCTTCTGCTGGCGAGCGCAGGATTCAGCCTTCCAAATTTCGCTCTGTTCGACTAAATGTGCAGGCATTAAAGCCTGTTTTATCGGCGGCGCCATTACGCTTTACCACAGCTGCTGAGTCAGGCCAGCCTGTGATGCTAACCTTGCCTTTGCCGGATGGTGGCATGGGACGTTTTCAACTGGAAGAAACGCCTGTGATGCATCCGGATCTGCAAGCTAAGTATCCACAAATTCGTACGTACACCGGTCGGGGAATTGATGACCCCACTGCAGTATTGAAATGTGACCTCACCCCATGGGGATTTCATGGAATGGTACAGTCCGGCCGGAACGGAACTTATTATATTGATCCGGCTGTACACGGCAACGACGAGTATTATGTGGTCTATAACAGGAAAGATTATCAAAAGAAAAAGGATGATTTGCTTTGGAGTTGCGGCACACCCGATCCGGATGGCGCCAAGGAACTTGAGCAAATCCAGCCGCTTACTCCGGCTCAGTTTGCGGAGTTTCAGGGAGATACCAAGCTGAGAAAATACCGCCTGGCGCTTGCCTGTACCGGAGAATATGCCACCTTCCACGGTGGAACAAAACCTCTGGTTTTGGCCGCGATGAATACTTCCATGAACCGCGTGAATGGTGTGTATGAGCGTGATTTTGCGGTAACTATGGAAATTATTGCCAATAATGACCTGATTATTTATCTGAATGCTGCAACGGACCCCTATACCAATGGAAATGGCGGAACGATGCTTGGTCAGAACCAAACCACCTGCAATAACATCATTGGCGCCGCCAATTACGATATTGGTCACGTGTTCAGTACCGGCGGCGGCGGTATCGCCGGTCTAAATGTGGTTTGCGGAACATCCAAAGCCAATGGCGTTACCGGGCAAGGATCACCGATAGGCGATCCATTTGATATTGACTATGTAGCCCATGAAATGGGTCACCAGTTCGGCGGTAATCACACTTTTGCCAATTGTGGTGGAAATGTCAATTCTCCGAATGCAGTAGAGCCTGGCAGTGGTACAACTATTATGGCTTATGCCGGTATCTGCGGCGCTCAAAATGTGGCCAACAATAGTGAAGACATTTTCCATGGTTACAACATGCTGGAAATGGGCGCGTTTATTTATACCGGAGGCGCCAATACCTGTCCGGTAAAGATTAATTCCGGCAACAATAACCCCACGGTAGATGCCGGGGTCAACAGAATTATCCCCAAATCTACGCCTTTTGCGTTGACAGCTGTTGGAACTGATGTGGATGGAGATACGCTGACGTATACCTGGGAGCAAATGGACTTTGGCAATTCACCGTCTCCGCCGGTCTCCACGGCTACGACCGGCCCTCTTTTCCGTTCTTATAAAGGCAACACCTCCCCAACACGTACTTTCCCACGTTTGCAAGACCTGGTAAATAATGTAAATTCTACCTGGGAAGAATTACCTGGCGTGGCACGTTCCATGACCTTTCGGGTAACGGCTCGTGACAACGACTGGTATGCGGGATGTACGGATGAGGATGATATGACCATTACGGTAAGTGCAGCTTCAGGGCCGTTCCTGGTTACTGCCCCAAATACAAACGTAACCTGGTCAGTAGGCAGCACTCAAACCATTACCTGGGATGTAGCCAATACCACGGCGGCCCCGGTGTCGTGTGCCAATGTGCGCATTACGCTCTCTACCGATGGAGGTTTTACCTATCCGGTGGTACTGGCTGCCAGTGTGCCCAATAACGGTTCGGCTACCATTACGGTACCTAATAATGTGTCTAATACCTGCCGGGTACGCGTAGAAGCGGTAGGAAATATCTTTTTCGATATCTCCAATACTAATTTCAGTATTATCGCTGCTCCTACCTTCCTGATGAATGTTGATCCTCCAAGTTTATCGGCATGCGCTGGTCAGAACGCGGAAATGGATGTTTACATCGTCTCAGTGGCGGGATACAACACTCCGGCTACTATCTCGATTACAGGCAATCCGGCTGGGTCTACCGTGACGATCAATCCCAATCCGGTTTTACCTGGCAGTTCAACAACCCTGGTCATCTACGGACTTACCCAGGCGATGGCAGGCGATTACCCCTTGAGTATTACAGCAACCAGCGGGGTCATTAACCGCACCGTTAACCTCATGCTTACGGTATTGCCGGGGCTGCCGGATGCTCCGGTTGCTGTTAGCCCGGCACAGGGAGAAACAGGAGTAAGCACCAACCCAACCTTAACCTGGAATCCAGCCAACTTTTCTTCAGGCTATTCCATAGAGGTGGCCACCAATCCTTCCTTCGATCCAGCATCCATGGTTTTTAACGGGCTGACTGATTTAACTACTACAGATATTCCTGGTCTGAAATTGGAAACCGTGTATTACTGGCGTTTGCGTGCCATAAACGATTGTGGTGGAAGCGAACTCTCTGAAGTATATGCATTCCAGACCGGGCAAAACCAGTGCAACCAGAATTTCAGCAGCACGGATGTGCCCAAAACCATCCCGGTGGCGCCGACCGTACCACCGGTGGTTTCCAATTTGAGTATCGCGCAGAATAAGTTTGTAGGCGATGTCAATGTAAGCGTAACCTTTACCCACACTTATGTGGGCGACCTGCTGGCCTGGCTGATTTCTCCATCCAATGATTCCGTTTTGCTGTTCAATCAACCAGGTGATCCTGCCGTGCAGTTTGGCTGTGCGGGTGATAACGGAAATTTGACCTTTGATGCACAGGCGGTGCAAAATGCAGAGGTTCTGGAAAATCAATGCAACGGCACAGCACCTGCCTTGAACGGCACTTTCCAGTCTATTGAATCTTTGAACCTGTTCAACGGAAAGAATGCACAGGGTAACTGGAAATTTGTGATGGGTGATAACTACCCGGATGAAGATGGTGGCTCTATTTCAGCCTGGAGCCTTTCCTTCTGTTTTATCGAACCTATTACTCCGGGCAATATCCTGGTGAATAGTCCGCTGGACGTGCCTTCCGCCCAGAGCGGGGTGATTTTCCAAAGTAATCTGACCATGACCACCAGTGGCATTCCGGCACAGGGTGTATTCATGCTATTAACCCTTCCGGAGCATGGTACACTTTCCCTTAATGGCACTCCGCTTGCTTTAGGTGCAACCTTCACGCAGGAAGATATCAACAATGGCGTGCTTACCTACACCAACAATGGGGATGCCGCAACAACAGACAGCTTCCATTTTGATGCTTTGGATCAAAACAACGACGCCTGGGTGCATGATGCGGTATTTAACATCAATATCATTACGAACAACCTTAGCGCTACAGCAACGGCTACAGCCAATGCAACCTGCAATGGTGGTACGGATGGTCAGATTACGGTAGTAGCTGCAGGTATGGATGGCAACTACACGTATAGCCTTAACGGCGGAGCAAGCCAAAGCAGTAATGAATTCAACGGCCTTTCTGCCGGCAACTATACCGTGGTGGTAACCGGACAGTTCGGATTTACGGTGGAGTCCAATACCGTTACCATTTCTGAACCATCTGCCATCACCATCAATAACGTGGTTGATGTCGATGATCTCACGGTAAATGCCTCTGGCGGCACTGGTAGCCTGCAGTACAGTCTGGATGGCATGACTTTCCAGGCTGGTAACGAATTCCTGGATCTGGCTAACGGAACCTATACCGTAACCGTACAAGACGAAAAAGGCTGTACGGCCACTTCAGAGATTGTTATTAATGTTCCGGCGCTCCAAACCAACATTACAGTACAGCAAGCGATTAGTTGTTTTGGCGGTAACAACGGAGAAATTGTAATCAATGTTTCTGGTGGACAATCACCGTACTCCTTCAGTCTGAACGGAGGTGCTGCACAGACATCCAATGTATTCAGTAACCTGACTGCCGGCACCTATACCATTGGTATTACCGATGACCTGGGTATTTCTGCTGAAGTGAGCGGCTATGTTCTGAACGAACCGGGCGAGTTGCTGATTGGTGCTTCTGCCTTGTTGAATGTTATTAGTGTGGTGGCTTCCGGTGGTACCGGTAATCTGGAGTATAGTATTGATGGTGTCAATTTCCAGGGAAACAACCAGTTCACGAACGTGCCTAACGGCGTGTATACGGTTACCGTAAGTGATGAAAACGGTTGCACGAAAACCTCCCAGGTTACGGTATTCGTTACGCCATTGAGCGGAAGCCTTCAGACTACAGAAATCTTGTGTTTTGGCGGCACTGCTACGCTATTTGTAAATGCTGCTAACGGCATCCAGCCATATGAATATCGGCTGGACAATGGTGCATACCAGAGTAGCAACAGTTTCCCTGGCCTGAGTGCAGGGACTTACTCCGCCAGTATTCGCGATGCCAGCGGCGCCACGGTGCAATTAGGGCCAATTCAAATCAATCAGCCCAACCAGCTTGGTGTAATGGTAACTGTAGTGGGTAATGATGGTAACGTGATCATTTCCGGTGGAACTACTCCATACGCCTTTAGTTCCAATGCACCCAACCCGGATCTGCAAAACCTGCCAAACGGAACGTATTCCGTTACAGCAACAGATGCTAACGGTTGCACTGCTACCGCTACTTTCACTGTCAATGTGCCACCACTCACGGTAGCTGTCATCCTGGAAAGTGTATCCTGTAATGGCGCTTCAGATGGAACTGTAACGGTAAATGCCACCGGTGGTGTGCCTCCATATGAATACAGTTTAAATGGGTCAGCATTCCAGACCAGCAATGTATTTAATAATGTTCCGGGTGGAATCCTCAACCTGATCGTACGTGATGCAGGTGGAAATCAGGTAAATTCCACCGTAAACGTATCTGAACCCGCAGTGCTGAATCTTACGGCTTCTTCTGCCGGTTCAACCATAACAGCATCAGCCACGGGGGGCACATCGCCCTATCAGTATAGCCTGAATGGCGGAGCCCCACAATCCAGTGGTGTCTTCCCTAACCTTGCGCCTGGAGCTTCTTATACGGTGGTTGTAACAGATGCTAATGGTTGCACTAATGTGGTGAACAACGTAGTTGTGACCACTGGAACAGTTGAGCCGGGAACGGAATGGGGACTTTCTGTGTCGCCAAATCCAGGTGAGGGCTTATTTGTCATTAGTATGCAACAGGCCCCTCCATCCCTGCGTGCCGAGGTGTTTGATGCATCCGGCCGATTGCTGCAATCTATCGAAATTCAATCGCCGGGAGGACAGTCCGTTACTACCATTGATCTTCAGGCTCTACCGCAAGGCACCTACATGCTTCGCCTCAGCGATGGCAAACAATGGGGTGGAGTGAGACTGATGAAGATGTAGGTATTAGTGTTTGGGTGTTTGGGT
>DLXL01000209.1:0-2203 GCA_003448025.1 Saprospirales bacterium
CCTTCCCCGAATAACCTTCCGTTATACATAAACCCTCATAAACCTTCCCGGAATATCATTCCGGAATACATAAACCCTCATAAACCTTCCCGGAATATCATTCCGGGATACATAAACCCCATAAACCATAAAAAAATCACTTCTTCTTATACCTCGAACTATTCGGCACCGGATACCGGTTGGCCTTGGCACGTGCTTTTGGCACCAATGATTTTAATTTGTCGCTTCTTTTGGAAGGATCCGGGTGAGTGCTTAGGAATTCAGGTGGACGGCTGCCACCGCCTTTATTCATACGTTCCCAGAATGGTGCCGCTTCGCTTGGATTGTACCCTGCCATGGCCATCAGATACAGTCCGATTTCGTCAGCCTCAGATTCATGTTTTCTGCTGAAGGGAAGCAATACCCCCATCTGTGTAGATAAACCAGCTGCCTGCATGATTAGGTTTCGGGTTTGGGCCGGTTTTTGCGCCATGGCAAGACCCAAATCCAGTGTGGTCATACCTAACTGGGCTACCATACCCTGGCTTACGCGCTCGTTACCATGGTTGGCGAGGGCATGCGCAACCTCGTGCCCCATAACAACTGCAAGCGCATCTTCATTCTGGGTAACTTTTAAAATTCCGGTAAAAACCACCACTTTGCCGCCTGGCATACAGAATGCATTTACACTGGGGTCATCTACTACATTGAATTCCCAGGCAAAGTTTTTAAGCTCCTTGGATAAGCCATTTGCCTTGTAGTACACTTCAGTAGCCGCTTTGATATCATTCCCTACCCGACGAACCAAATCAACTTCCTTACCGGATGTCATAGGCTTATTTTCCGACAAAAATTGTCGGTATTCTGCAAAACTGGCCTGGTTAAGTTGTGCATTAGGAATCAGATTCAACGACTTTCGGCCTGTGAATACTGTTTTTTGACAGGCATGGATCAATGGCATCAAAGCCAAAACGATCAGGACTTTTTTCCACATAATGAGAGTTTGGTAATGATTTAAAGAGGGTTTCCGAAAAAACGTTACAACTTTAACGTGAAAACGCGTCAACTGTCACCTTCCCCGTCGGAATTTATCATAAATGTAACAGTTTGTCGATGTTTTACTTGACTACCCCCCAATTTTTCGATGTATCTTCAGAACTTTGTCAACCATTAACGCCCAATTTTGTTTAAGGGACAAATTTTATCTTTACATGAAACAACTCATATTCCTGACAGCCCTTCTTGCCGTACTCGGTACTGCAAATGCTCAAATTAAAACACCTGCTCCAAGTCCTGTTGCTAAAATCAACCAGGAGGTAGGTCTCATCAAAGTAGACGTGGAATATTCCCGTCCAAGCGCCAAAGGTCGTAAAGTATTTGGCGACCTGGTTCCTTTCGGTACCATGTGGCGCACAGGTGCTAACGCCAGTACTAAAGTTACGGTTTCTGATGATGCAAAAGTGGCAGGTAACCCACTTCCAAAAGGCACTTATGCGCTTTACACTATCCCTGGTGAAAAAGAGTGGACCATTATTTTCTACAAAAACACTACATTCTGGGGTACACCGGAGCCTAAAGACTTCAAAGAGGAAGATGTTCAGGCTCGCTTCACGGTTCCATCTGTTCCACAACGCGACCTGGTAGAAACGTTCAGCATCAACATCAGCAACCTGCGCAATAACGGCGCCGACCTTGAAATTGTATGGGAGTATACCAAGGTGATCGTTCCAATCATGGTAGATACGGATTCTAAAGTGATGAAAGCCATCCAGACCACGATGGCCGGCCCTTCGGGCAATGATTATTATGGCGCAGCCCGTTACTACTATGAGGAGAAAAAAGACATGACGCAAGCCCTCACCTGGGTAGACAAATCCCTGGAAATTGGCGGCGACAAATTCTGGATTCTTCGTTTGAAAGCCAATATCCTGGCTGAACTCGGCCGCTACAAAGATGCCATCATGGTTGCTCAAAAAAGCACCGAACTGGCGCAAAAAGAAGGCAATGAAGACTACCCCCGCATGAATGAAAAAAGCATTGCGGAGTGGAGTAAGAAGAAATAAGTTCTGCTCTTGTCAAAGATTTTAGAGGGCGTTTTTTACCGCAGAGGCGGAGAGACGCAGAGGTGTAAACAATTGTTTATCAAACCCTCTGCATCTCGGTGCCTCTGCGGTAAAAAAAGCCCTCAGCGTCTCTCCGACTCTGCGGTAAAAATAAAAATATG
>DLXL01000209.1:2502-7470 GCA_003448025.1 Saprospirales bacterium
GCGTCTCTCCGCCTCTGCGGTGAAAATAAAAATACGACTTTTGAGACAGCCTCTAATTCGTATGACAAATAATAAACATGCGCTACCTTTTATTCTGTTGCTTTTTCCCGTCTCTGTTAGCTGCCCAAGGCCCAATTGATGGTTACATGAAGGGCAAAGGTGTGCTTGACCTCGCGCCATCTTTTTCTTTTAACAAGGCAAAAACCTTTGAAGGAGCAGGCGGTAACAAATTTGAGGAGCCCTACAAGGGACAAATGCTCTCGATATTTGCAGAATATGGAGTGACCAACAACTTTGATTTGGTAGCTACCGCAGCTGCGGTATTCACTCCTATTCAAAGTGGCCTGCAGGATGGGGGGCTGTTTGCCAAATATCGCCCTTTATATGCCTCCTTGGGTAAGGCCGGCAATTTCGGGGTGGTCTTAAGTGCAGGTGCAGGTTTTCCCATTGGATCGTACGAACCTACCGCCACAGGCGCGCTCGGACAAAGAGCGGTTACAGTGCCAGGCCGATTGATTGTACAATGGGACAGTCCAATAGGGTTGTTCCTGAACGTAACTGGTGGGTACCATTTCCGGCTGGATGACCTGAAAACGCAAGATATTGAGCAGATTCGGCAAACCAGGCCCACTTATGAGCCAGAAACGCCACAGGATTTCAGTACTTTATTGGTGAAAATTGGATTTCCGGCCAAACATTACTATCTGGATGGGTGGATTGAATGGCAGCATACCCAGGGAGGCTCTGATTACATGCCCAACGTACCGGACCTGGCGCAGGCATACGGTGTATCCTATACGCAGATAGGCGGAACCGCTTATTATTCAGATAATGGTCGGACAGGCTTTTTCCTGAGTGGAGGTTATATCCTAAGCGGCAGAAACACCGGTCTGATTCAACGTATCACGTTAGGTATGGTGTTTAAGGTTTGAGCGCCCTACTTTGGCAAGCGAATTTGATAAGTCTTCCCCTCTTTATTGGTAAGTTTGCTGTCAATCAGCCAGGGGTTGTACAATTTCAACATACGGTAGTTGGTACCGTTTTGCACCGCAAAATCGCCCCAGGAAGGCACAGGACCTTTCACTTCAACGATCCTGAAATCCATGATAGCCGGATAGAGGTGCTCTTTTTCCACCACATATTCATACTCTTCGGGATGTTCCATGACCTCTTTGATAGCAACAATGCGGAAAGGATAACGCATGGTTTCATCTGCAGCAAGATTTAGCTCGAAGAAGTTTTTGGCGCGCTGTTTGGCCATCTCTTCCTGAATTCTACCGGGGCCTCCGTTATAGGCCGCTGCCGCCAGCACCCAGGAACCCAGGCGTTCTTTTTCCTTTTTCATGTACTTGCAGGCCGCACGGGTCACTTTTTCCAGGTGATAACGCTCGTCTACTTCAGTGTTTACCTCCAAACCATAACCAATAGCCGTTTCCTTCATAAACTGCCATACCCCGCGGGCGCCTGCAGGCGAAACTGCGTTGGAAAGGGCGCTTTCCGCTACCGCCAGGTACTTCAAGTCGTCGGGGGCGCCTTCCTGCTTTAAAATAGGCTCAATTATCGGGAAAATGGCATTAGCCCGTTTGACGGCCAGAATGGTTTGCGAATGGAAATAAATGTTGCGCAGTAACTCTGCATCCAGTCGTTGCCGTACATCCCAATTGTCCATGGGAAACTTCTCCCCACAAAAGGTAAAATCTTTATCAAGATTCACAGAACGAACCCGCTGTTCCGTCTTATCGCCCTCGTTTTTAAAGGATGAAACGAAAAAAGCAAGAAAGCCAATGGCAAATACCGTGTTGATAATCAACAGGATACGGGTGTGGGATGAAATAGACATGGATGTTTTTTTACTATAAACGCGAAAAAGTGGGGTTTTGGTGCTTTACGGCTATGGAGAACGATGGCACGATGAACGATGAACGACGGGCCTTGCGTCTGGTTTAAGGAGGGCCATCCAGAAGTAACGCCCGTCGTTCATCGTCCATCGTTCATCGTCCAGTAGCCTATTCCGCTTTTTTGCCGGCGGCTTTAATCAGCATGAACAGTACGATGCCTATGATGAGGAAGTTGATGACTGCATTCATAAAATTACCTACCAAAATGCTGCCAACTTTGATGCTGGAAAAATCAGGTGTGCCTGCAATCATACCAATGATAGGCATAATAACATCTGCCACCATGGAATCAATAATCTTTTGAAAAGCGCCGGCAATGATAACGGCTACGGCGAGGGCGAGTACATCGCCGCGGAACAGAAATGCTTTAAGTTCGCTAAGCATGATTCGGTCGTTTTGTTTTGAATGGTGAATTGTGAATGTTTTTCGATGGTAAAAGTAACAAAGAGCGCCAATTATGCAAGCGTTTTGCACACAAAATCTACATTATCACCACTTTGTGCGTGTGGACACGCATTTTTTCGCCTTGAATTCGGAGCAAATATAGGCCTGGTAACAAACCTTTTGCGTCCAGTATCAGAACCTCCTTACCTCCCGAAATGCTTCCTGCAAACACCTGTTTTACCCGTCGGCCGGCGCCATCCAGCAAATCAATTTGTACAAAAGCTGCCTGCGGTTGTTCCCAGCTGATGTTTGCCTGATCGAATACCGGATTGGGCCACACGCGCAGACTGGCCGACTGAACCGGCCCGGAAATGCCCGAAACTGGCGGCAATTCCGCCCGAAACATGGATCTGCCGTAGGTAGCGGCCGCCAGTGTGCGCGTGGGTGCGTGCAGGGTAAGATCCGTGACCGGCACATTGGGCAGCCCCGTATTTTCGGCGCTCCAGGTAGCACCTCCATCGGTAGTGCCAAAAACGCCCGCATCTGTGGCAATATACCAGATCAATTCCGGGTTGGAAGGGTCCTGCACCAGGTCATTCACCGGAATATCAGGCAAATTGCCGCTTACATCCTGCCAGGTTTGTCCGCGGTCGGTGGTGCGGTAGATATGCGCGATATCGTCGAAATGCCGGAAGCCCGACAAGCACACCAGCGCGGTGTTTTCGTCTTCCAAATCGGCAATAACCCGGGTAATCCAGCGCTTGGGCAGGGCGGCAGAAACTTTAGTCCAGGCATCGCCGCCATTGCTTGTAACCCAAACATTACCATCGTCTGTACCTACCCAAAGGATATTACTATTCAATGCTGACGCTGATATGGTTGTAATGGTTCCATACCTAATCCCGTTTTGTCCCTGATTGCCATTGGTCAGATCAGTGCTGATGGGCGTCCAGTTCAAACCTCCATTAACTGATTTATGGATTCTCTCCGCCCCGATGTACATAATGTCGGGGTTAAGCGGATCAAAAATATAGGGCGTATTCCAGTTGTATCTGCTACTGGATGGTGCGCTGGCGCCATTGGTGCCGCTAAATCCACCATATTGGGATGCTACATAGAAAATGTTGTTATTCAGCGGGTTAACCAGGGTTACAAAGCCGTCGCCTCCGCCAATCTGTTGCCAGTTGTCGGGTGTGCCGGTGATGGTGCGCCAGGTACCGTTATCCTGCGCGCCGCCGTAGAAATGCGTGGGATTTTGAAAATCAATTTCAGAGGTGTAAAACTGGGTAATCGGGAAAGGCCGGTGTTCCCAGGTATCGCCGCCGTTTTCAGAAATATATATGCCACCGTCGTTGCCGGCCACCAGGAAATCAGGGTTGGCAGGGTGAATGTACAGGGCGTGGTAATCGGCGTGCAGGTAGGGCGACACATCGGCCCAGAACTGTCCGCCATCGGTGGTTTTGACCCAGTCTAGGCCCAGGGTGTATACCTCATCGGGGTTGTTGGGGTGAACCCGTATTTGCCCAAACCACCAGCCAAAACCCGGGAATCCGGGATCGCCGCCGTTCACCTGGGTCCAGGATGTTCCGGCATTAACGCTTTTGTATACGCCCTTGAAATTGCCGGGCTCATCAGAATAAATGGCCCACATCACGTCGGGTTCATTGGCGCAAATAGAAATGCCAATGCGACCCAGACTGTTGGCGGGCAATCCGGCGCTGAGTTTGCTCCAGGTATCGCCCCCGTCGGTACTGCGCCAGATGCCACAGCCCGGACCACCGTACTGCCGCCGATTGGGCCTGCGGATGCGTTGCCAGCTTACGGCAAACAGGGTATCCGGGTTTTGCGGATGAATGGCCAGGTCTACACAGCCGGTGGAGTCGTTGACGAACAGCGATTTGTCCCAGGTTTGACCGCCATCCAGGCTGCGGTACAGGCCCCTGTTGGAGTTGTTGGCAAATAAGCTGCCCATAGCGGCCACGAACACCCGGTTGGGTCGTTTGGGGTCCACCTCTATTCTGCCCACACTGCCAATATTTTCCAGTCCGAGAGCCGTCCAGGTTTGTCCGGCATCGGTGCTTTTGAATACCCCCCGGCCATCGTAGGTAACGGAGCCGCCGCCGGCATTGGGTTCGCCGGTGCCAACATAGAGGGTATTTTGATCGGAGGGATCAATGGCGATATCGCCTATGCTCAGGCTGGGCAGGTTGTCAGTAATGGGTGTCCAGTTGTGCCCGGCGTCGGTAGATTTCCACACGCCACCGGATGCGGCGGCGGCGTACACGGTTTGCAGATCGGCAGGGTGCATGGCTACATCGCTGATGCGCCCGCTCACGCGCGTGGGCCCGGCGAGGGTCCAGTTCAGACCCAGATTGCGGTTGGCAGACATGTTTTTACTCTGTTCCAGGGCCTGGTAATAGGCATCGGAAGGCACAAAGCCGTAAGGATAAGCGCGTTGGGCCCAGAGATAATCCAGGGGTTCAAAAGGGTCTTTTTCCTGTTTTGACGGGGTAGAACAGGCGGCTAAAAGCAGCGGGAGGGAGAGGAAGAACAGTTTTTGCATCATGGGAAAACCGGTTATTAACGCATGTAAAAATACATGCTGGAACAGGATCCGATGCAAGAATATTGGGTTTGGCTTTTGTGGGCGAAAAAAGGGGGGGGGAGAAAGACCACCCAGGGTGAT
>DLXL01000209.1:7632-13785 GCA_003448025.1 Saprospirales bacterium
GTGAAAAATTGTTCGCTTTCGGCCAAATTACGAACCAGCTATTAATGTTTCTGCCGATAATGGTCTTTGCGTTGCTCGCCTTCATCGTCCATACGGGGACCTTGTTTAATCTTGCGCCAGTCGAAATTTTTGCCGTATTTCTGGAGTGATTTCTTTGCATCGTATACCCTGACATCTGCTTCTTCTGCGTCGTATGGTGTATAATCGGGCTCTGGCGTGAAAAAATCGTCGAGGATTGAAGCTGTCTGATCGTATTGGTTTACTGCCGGCAAATCGAGCACCGTATAGATGAGACGCAGCAATGAACCAAAATTGGCATGGCGGTGCGAAATGTACCCCCGTTTCACGTAAGGGCCGGCCATCAGCAAAACTGAACGGTGGGCATCCACATGATCTACGCCGCCCTGCGGATCATCTTCCGTAATGATCACAAGGGTACTTTTCCAATAAGGTGTACGACTCAGAAAATGCAGGATTCGACCCAGGGCCATGTCGTTATCGGCTACGAATGAGTGCCTGTAAGGGTAACCATCTTCCGGACGAGCCTCGGAAGTGTGATCATTTGGCAATTGAAGTGCCACCAGCGCCGGCATGGTGTCCTTTCCCTGGAGCCAGCGTTGAGTGAATTCCTGCTCAAACTGATCCATTCGAAACTGGTCGGGAATATTCATATTATATCCTGCATACGTTTGGCTGGTGCGTTGATATACAGCCTTAGGCATGGGGAACACCACTGATTGCGCAGCGCCAAACTCCGTATCCATCCACTCTTCCTGTACACCGGCATATTCATTGGCTTCCCCGAAATTGAAAAAGTCAATGCCGTTTCTGGCCAGATTTTCCCATAAACCGCCTATTTCGTTGTAGTCCTCCGGGTCTACTGCTCCCGTTGCCTTCGGGAACCTGCGACCGGGTGCTTTGGATGCAGGATCGAAGCGTCCTTCTGCAGCAGCATTGGCTTCCACGTATTCATTAGGAATGTGACCAATCATCCAGTGGTGGCCATGAATGGAAGCATCGGAATCACAATAAAAGTTGTCGGAAAAAGCCCATTGTTTGGCAATTTTCAGGTGATTGGGAGATACCCGGGCATTACGCAACGTATCACCGCCGGCTTGTTCAGGCGCAATGGTCACGTTCACGCCAAAACGTGCCAGGCTCTCGTCGCGAACAGTTCCCGGCAACTGGCCCAGCATTTCATCGAATGTTCTATTTTCCTTTGTAATATAAAGGATATGTTTGATGGGCGAACGGCGCAATCCTCTTGCCGGGGGCATTGGGTTTTTGCCATCATCGGTAAGGGTAACCGTTCTGAAGGTATTGTCGATTACTTGCCGGGTCCATTTTTTTAGGGTAGCTGCATTTGGCGCGTCTACGATCTGAAAGATGCCCAATTGAATATCACCGATATAAGTACCCTGAGGTGGCTTTACAAAGTTTTTTCCACCATTTGGCCCGGCGCCTAACCCGCGCGCTGAGGTGATATATAATTTGCGCCCATCTTTTGAGGTCAATACCCGGGTAGTGCCCCATCCGGCAGGAATATAGCCTTTCACTTTTTGCTTGTTGGCGTCCACTACAGCCACCGCATTTAAACCAAGCAGCGCCACATACAGGGTATTTTCGTCCGGCGACAAGCACAGGCCAAATGGCATTAACCCGCGATAGTTATCCACCCGGCGATCCAATTTGAGTTTGATTTCGCTGACAACCTGATGTTTTCTATAATCAATAACCGTAATCAGGTCGTTGGTCGCGTTGGAAACATACGCGAAGCGGCTCCCTACGGCAATGGAATTGGGGCTAGCACCACCCACAATTTCAACATCTTCAATGATTTCGCCTATTTGATGACCTGTTTTAAAACGATCCCTGACCTCCATACGCTCCAGATCAATGGTCCAGACACTCATGGCTTCTTCTGCCAGGGCCGAGCCGAGTCCGGGGATGAAGCGGCCATCTGGCAAGGTTACTCCATGCTCCGATTCGGGGGTAGGATGTGCGTAAGGTGGAAACTGGAGCAGCATAGTATCCTTATTAGCCGGTGTCAGGCCTGGTACCATGGGGTAATTATATAAACCAACATTGGCTACAAAAGCCATTTTTTTATCAGGAGTCAGGGAAATGCCAAATGGGATACGTCCCACATTTACCGAACCTGTGATGCGTTTACTGGAGAGATCTACCCTCACCAGTCGATTGTTGCCCCGATCAAGAGCATACACCAATCCACGTGTGGCATCCAGCGCCAGATCAGAAGTATAAGAATCGGTATAATCTATGCCTCCAAAGGGGCCATTGAGCGAAATAGAGTCTGTTTTTCGCAGGTTTTCGCTGTCAAAAACGATGATATTGCCGCCGTCTCCACCACTCAGGTAAGCGGTTTTGCTATCCGGACCAAAAGTTGCTCCTATAAAAGTGGCATTATTAATGGCTGGAATCTTCTTGTCAAAACTGGGTATACGGGCAACCTGATCCGGTTGTTGCAAGTTTACCACTGTAAGCACGCCGTTGTGGTGAAGCACTATGGCACGTTTTTCATCCGGCGACAAAGCCATGCCAAAAGGAGCACGGGTTATTTGGGTAGTTTTGCCCACCGGCGTTACATATCTGCCGCTGGGCAGGACACTATAGTTGGCTGGATCTATTTTGCAGTATTCGGACAGGCCGGGAACCTGAAGTGTTTGGACGGTTTTCTGCGCGGCGATATAACTCGTAGGCAGAAGAAGACCCACAGATGCCAGGGTTATGAAGGATAAAAAAAGAGTTAGGCGTTTCATCTACAATATTGTTTGAAGTAAATGTCGAGATGAAACGGGAATTAAGCGTGGAAGGAGGGATTAAGTTTGTGTTATGAAGGTGGTTGAGGCGGGTTCCCAACATTATCGGGACAGTAAGACAATGCGGGCTGAAAAAATCTGCCCAATACAAAAAAAGCGCCGTCTCCATAATTGATACGGCGCCAAGGTTTCACCAATCTACGTTGCTAACGTAACCGTTTACCGCTGGATCACTATCCGTCTGGTAACCGTTTCCTGTCCGGCTTTAATACGCAGTATATAGGTGCCTTGAGGCAACTGACGCACATCCAGTGATTCCTGAATCTGGTCTGTAACGCCGTTTTGCGCAGCCAATACCTGCTGCCCGATGGCGTTCAACAATTCCCATTGTACCTCAGTTGCCTGAGGTAGCTGAGCCTGCAAGTTGAGCCAAAGGCTTGTCGGGTTAGGGAACACCTCCAGTGTCGATGCCCAGCTTGCTTCCGTTACACCTACACAGGTTTCTACTTCCACCAGGATGTCATCGGTAGCAGTACAGCCTTGAGCGTTGGTCACGGTTACGACATACACATTTTCGGTATTTACCGTAATGGACTGGCTGGTAGTACCATTAGACCAGGCATATTGCGCGCCCGGATTACCTGCATTCAACACAAGTGTCTGGTTGCTGCAAATAGTGGTATCTGCACCAAGCGCAATCACTGGTAATGGGTTTTCTGCCACAATTACCGTTACGATAGAATCGCAACCCAGGCTGTTCACCAGGGTAAACTGTTGGGTTGCACCGGCTGGAATTTGCGTACCCTGGTACACAAAGAACTGTCCGGCACAAGCGCTGCCATTGAGGGTACTTGCAGAATTAGGCAAAATGTTGATGGCCACGGTATCCGTGTCTGAACAGCCGGTTACCAGCGTAACCCGAACCGAATACACACCTGATGTGGTTACATTGATAGACGCGGAAGTGGCGCCGGTAGACCACAAGGTAGCAGCCCCAGGGTAGCCATTGGTCAGTGTAATCGTTTGACCATCGCAGGTGGTAATATCTGTTCCCAGGTCAACATTCGGAGTAGCAGCATTTACCAGCGTCACGGCATCGGAACCTACACAACCCTGAGGGCTGGTTACTGTAACGGTATAGGAACCGGCTACATTGGCAGCAATGGTTTGAGCGGTTTCGCCGTTGCTCCATTGGTAAGTAGCTCCCGCATTGCCGGCATCCAGTGTGAGTGTTTGGCCCAGACACAGGTTTTTATTCGGACCGAGGTCTACCACAGGGTTCTGTGCACCATTGATAAAGATAAATCCGGTTCCTTCACAACCCACCTCATTGGTAACGCTTACAGCATACCCCCCAGGACTGTTCACCGTGATGCTTTGGGTTGTTTCCCCGTTACTCCACAAATAGGTTTGGTGTACACCCGCATCCAGTGTAAGCGAAGCGCCCGGACAAAGCGGCTGGTTGCCGCCCAGATCTACACTTGGGAAATCAGACTGGCCAATGGTAATAGTATCGCGGGAAGTGCAACCAAAAGCTGTAACCGCAGTCACCGCATAGGTACCCGCCGAATCAATCAAACGATTAACGTCGGTGTTGCCGTCAGACCAAATGGCTTGTGTAATACCCTGACCTCCAAGTTCTAAAACGGCCTCCAGAGATCCGCAGGTTATGAAATCCTGTCCCAGGCTTACCTGGCAGTACGGACTAACATAATCCAGATGCTTATTGACCGGCAGGTGATATTCATACAAACGGGTGGTTTTGCCGGTCAGGGTAATCAATCCATCCGCATTAGGGGAGGCTATGCCGAAATCGTTGTCGTTGATTACAGCAATCGTGGAATCATTCACGATGGCCAGGCCTTCCGGTTTGTCGTGCTGACGTTCCCAGCCTAATTCCAGGAGGTCCAGGAACAGTTCCTTTTGCACTGGCACAATGCCATTGGCAGTCAGACCGGCAGGGTCGATTAACTGCTCAAGTGTTTTTCCGTTGAAATTATTTCCGCTCACCGGAGTAGCGTTTTCAATGCTAAACTTGTAGATATTCTTGGCATTCCAGCCATTGCGCTCGGCGTGTTCCAGCACCAAAAACTCATGGTTGTTTACCGCGGCCAGGTCGCCTAATTTCCAGTCGCGGCTGCGAATCTGTCCAAGTACCGGATCGTGCACATACACATACGTTTGCATGTTACCGGTAGCCGGATCGAGTTCTACCAAACGGTGGATACGGGAGTTGTTTCCGGTAGCTACGTCAGGGTTATTAGCCGGGCTTTGAATAATAGCGTAGATTTTTCCATTGGGCGTGTAGGCTATGCCTTCCAGACCGCGATTTGCACGGCGTTTGCCCAACAGGGAGTCGAGTGGCGCGTCTTCGTTTTCTACCGGGAACGGTGTAAAACGCTGAATGACTTGAAAATCTGCATTCAATTTCCAGATACTGGTGCCATATTCATCACAAACCCAGAAATTACCTTCGTTGTCCTGAATAAGTCCTTCAGAATCCAGCCCCCATGCATCGTTGTTTAACACCGTAGCATTGGTATCTGCCCAGGCTACCTCACCGGTATTACCTTGTCCGATGGGAAGTGGCAATCCGCTGACTCCGGTTCCATCCGGGCGTTTAACGAAGTCACGATCTTCTACCGTCAGTAGGCCGTTTTCCGGCCGAACCTGCCATGTTGCAGGCGCATAATCCGGGAATGGGAATACCAGCGTGATTGCTCCATTAGACAGCGGATGGTTGATGGCATCGGCATTGGGGCCACGATCGGCAATCATTCGGTACGAACCGTCGCGGTACATAAGGCCGGAAATGCCGCCTTCCCGAATGGTATCGCCATACACGCCAATAGCAGGGGTATCGTCGAATGCATATTTGATCAGGCTATATTCGTCTGTTTGTGTGCGGTCCACTTCAATCTCAAACACCGATAAGGTGCCGCTTACTTCATTGGAAACTACGATCAGATCCCGTTGATTCGGGCTTTCCGCTTTTGGAATGAAGATGATGCCTTCCGGCCCCAGATCGCCACCTGCGGTGCTGCCCAGGGCGCGGGTATTGATCCACTGTACGTATTCAGGTGCTTCCGGATTGGTTACATCATACACCAATACTCCGCCTATGCGCTCCAGCGCAGTAAAGGCATAGTTGCGGCCATTAATGGTTCCTAACGTTACGCCTTCCGGCTCCGGACCTTTGTCGTCGGAGCGATTTTTACGGGTATTATTGGAATTGCTGGCATTGAACATGGCGCCATACACCGGATCAGCAGCCGTAATGCGCTCCAGATCATCGCCGCTGTCCCAAACCAGGGCGCCGGTTGAGGCATTCCAGATGGAAATAGAACGACCACCAAGCGTGTGGATCTCGTCA
>DLXL01000227.1:0-11935 GCA_003448025.1 Saprospirales bacterium
AAGCCAAACTGAAAACGATCATCGCCAGGAAACCTCCCATATGCTGAGAAACAGGCTCCTTGATGATCTTAATAACCTCCTCCATGCTGATCAAATAGGCCAGGAAAAAGTTGGTAAACACCAGTGCCAGGCCGTAAATGATCGCGTGTTTCAATACCTTCTTACGGATTTTATGTGTTGTCCAGGGGGATTGATCCAGCTTTCGCTGTTCCCCTGCATCTCCTTCTATCCAATATTCAATTCTACGGAATATCATTTCCATAAATACTGTTTGGGGGCAAACCCAACCACAAAACAAACGTCCGAATACCACCGTGAACAAAATGATGAACACCAGGAAGGTAAGCATGGCCAGCACAAACAAATGGAAATCCTGAGGGGTAAACAGCAGGCCAAACAGGACAAACTTCCGTTCTAATACATTGAATAATAAGAACTGCTCTCCGTCTACTTTTATAAAGGGAAGTGTGAAAAAGAAGGCTAAAAAAGCAAGAGTGGCCCAGGTGCGATAATTGTAATACCGGCCGCTCGGTTTTTTGGGATACAGCCATACCCGTTTCCCCTGTGCATCAACAGTGGAAAGATGGTCGCGGTATTCCTCCGTATCTTCAATGACGTTGTTGATAAAGTCCTGATTCATAGCCCTACTGTGTTTGTAAGGGAGAAGGGTTGACGAAAGTTGTCCCGGAATGAATAATGCCGGAACTACTTTCATCAACCCTCTTAAGATTATCGCTTTTTAATTCGCTTTTTCTGTTCTGGTCGTATCTGCGGGTGCTGCAGCACCTTCTTCTTTCCAAATTTCACCCTGAGGTGCTTTTGGATTTGGAGGGTTGGTGCCCTGAAGCGTCAGAATATAGCTGGCCACTTTTTGCATGTCGGCCGGCTTTAATTGTGACGACCAGGCAATCATACCTTTTTCCGGCACACCGTATTTGACCGTTTTAAAGATGTTTTTTATGCCTCCACCGTGTATCCAGTATTCGTCAGTAAAGTTCGGACCAACGGTTCCTTCGCCTTTTTGCCCGTGGCAGGCAGCGCAGGAATTTTTGTAGATCAGCTCACCTTCGCCAATGGCAGAAGCATCTGTTAATGCAACTACATTGGATTCATCCACTGCGTTGGCTTTGCCGGCAAGTGCAATGGCCATTTCTTTTTTAGCCGCTTCAACATCCTGCTTATACGACTCGGCCTGATCAGGACCGCCACCGCCAAAGTGATAGTACCACATGTAACCCACTGACCAAATGATGGTCAGGATGAACATATTCACCCACCATGGTGGAAGGTGGTTATCCAATTCCTTGATCCCATCATAGTTGTGATCCAGGGTAATATCCCCTTCCCGCTCTTGCGGTATAGGGTCTTCCCAGTATTTTTTACGCAGTCGGGTGAAGAAATCTTCCTCCACAGGAAGTGGAGCTGCATCTCCATCCACATAAGGGATCCCGTGTTTTTCAGATTCAACCCGTATCAAATGCTTGGTGAGCATTGAGTTGGTGCGTACTACTACTGCTACTACAATAACAAACAATAGAACAGAGAGTAACATAAATGCAGTGGACATGATTTGGGTAAAATCATCCACTTTTGGATCCGGAGCTGCCGGGGAGGTAGCCTGCCCCCAAAGGGTACTCAGACTGATCAGAAGCAGCAATAAGGTTGGCAGATATTTTTTCGATTTCATGTTTGAAAAAATGTTTTACCCTGCCCCGCCTCAACGTTCACATGGAGGCGGGAAAAGGTTCATATTTAATCTTCCAATGGCATGTGCGCCATGCGATCCATGTCTTCCTTTTTGAAGATGAAAGCGCGGATAGCGACTCCGCAAAAGGTGCAGAAGAAAAGCAGCAGGGTGCCTACACCAAACCACTGGATTCCTTCGACCGATTGAAGCAGGTACTTGTACATTGAAAATTTATTTTTTTGTGGTGTTTAAGTTAGTCTTCATGATTTGAGCGAACCCCAGGGGGCCGCTCAAATCATGAGAAACGTCCTCTTATTTTGGTTGTACTTTGATGTCGGTGCCGAGGCGTTGCAGGTAAGCAATAATGGCTACGATTTCTCTGTCTGCCACATTTGGGTCTTTGATACCCTGATCAGCCAGGTTTCTTGCAATTTTTTGCGCCTGCTCCTTCGCATTGTCTACTGCGTACTTTTCGAAGTCCTTGGGATAAGGGGTTCCGAGTTTACGCAAAGCGGTGATTTTTCCTGGCAAACCGCTCAGATTGAGTGGATCTTCCATCATATGTGGATAGGCAGGCATCAGTGAGCCCGGCGACATGCTGGTAGGATCCATCATGTGGTTATAGTGCCAACTGTCAGGATATTTTCCACCTACACGATGCAGATCCGGACCGGTACGTTTACTGCCCCACAGGAACGGACGATCATAAATGTATTCGCCCGATTTGGAATATTCACCGTAGCGTTCTGTTTCGTCGCGGAATGGGCGGATCAACTGTGAGTGGCAGCCTACACAACCTTCGCGAATATAAATATCGCGACCCGTCAATTCAAGTGGTGTATATGGCTTGACGGTAGAGATCTTCGGAATCTGACTATCTACGAATACCATGGGCATAATCTGAACGATACCGCCAATAGCGATCAAGATGGTGCTCCACAACAACATTTGCATTGGGCGACCTTCGATCCAGCGGTGCCAGTGTTCACCTTCATGTACCACAGGCTTCGGACGAGCAGGAGCCTCAGCTGCTTCATTTGCCATGAAACTTCCTTGTGCAGCTGTTTTAAACAGATTATACACCCCAATGATGACGCCTACAAAGAACAGCGTGCCACCAATAGCGCGGATCATATACATAGGTACGATCTGCGTGAGGGTATCCAGGAAGTTACCCCATGCCAGGGTACCTTCCGGCGTAAATTCTTTCCACATCAAGGCCTGAGTCCAGCCGGCCCAGTACATCGGTACTGCATAGAACAGGATACCAAGGGTGCCCAGCCAGAAGTGAATGTTGGCCAATTGTTTGGAATACAACTCAGTACGGTACATGCGAGGCCAGAGCCAGTATAAAGCACCGAATGTCAGGAAACCGTTCCAACCCAGCGCTCCAACGTGTACGTGTGCAATGGTCCAGTCGGTAAAGTGGCTGATGGCATTCACGGATTTAATGGAAAGCATAGGACCTTCAAAAGTGGCCATACCGTATGCAATAACGGCCACTACCATGAACTTCAATACCGGGTCGTTAGCAACACGGTCCCAGGCGCCTCGAAGCGTGAGCAGACCATTCAGCATGCCACCCCAGGATGGCGCAATCAGCATGATACTGAATACAGTGCCAAGGGATTGTACCCAATCAGGAAGGGTAGAATACAACAAGTGGTGCGGACCCGCCCAGATATATATGAAAATCAGCGCCCAGAAGTGGATAATAGAGAGTTTATAAGAATAAACCGGGCGATTGGCAGCCTTAGGAAGGAAGTAATACATCATGCCCAAATAGGGCGTGGTAAGAAAGAATGCCACCGCGTTGTGGCCGTACCACCATTGTACCAAAGCTTCTGTAACTCCTGAGAAAACAGGGTAGCTTTCTGTAAATGTAACCGGCAATTCTAAACTTCTGACAATATGCAATACTGCAACAGTAACCCAGGTAGCAATGTAGAACCATATAGCTACATACAGGTGACTCTCCCGGCGGGTAAGAATAGTGCCAAACATATTGATCCCGAAAACCACCCATATAAGCGTGATTGCGATATCCAAAGGCCAGATCAATTCTGAGTACTCACCGCTGGTGGTTAAACCCAATGGAAGAGTTACCGCTGCACACAGAATAATAAACTGCCATCCCCAGAAGTGGATCCATGACAGGGTATCACTCCACATGCGGGCTTTTAGCAGTCGTTGCAGGGAGTAGTAAACCCCCATAAAAATGCCGTTACCTACGAAAGCGAAGATAACAGCGTTGGTGTGTAAGGGGCGGAGGCGACCAAAGGTTAGCCACGGACCCAGATTTAGAGAGGGATAGATCATCTGGAAGGCAAGAATTATCCCGACCAGCATCCCTACTACCGCAAAAATGAACGAGGCCAGACCGAAGGCTCGAACAATTTTGTTGTCGTACTGAAATTGTTGAATGTTACTCATAAAGATGGCTTTAAATCTTCGTCTTGTTGTTTTTCTGTTGTAGGTGTATTTTCTCCCGTCACGCTTGCAATTTGTGTTGCATCATCAAAAAGCATCCGGATGGCGGGGGTATACTCATCGTCGAATTGTCCGCTTCCAGCTGCTCGCAGATAGGCCAGCAGAAACCCTGCGGCAAGCAGCAGACTGACAAGAATGAGAAATAGCATGATTTTCATGACCTGATAAGTATTCAGATGTGACTGAAAACGCACGCAAGATGGGTGTGTCAGAAAAAGATGACGGATGATGAAAATCAGGGCAGAGGGTGATCTTTGTCGGAGGCACTCCAAATTGGATAGCTGGATTATCTTTGAGGCACCTTATGGCAGATCAAGTTAACAATCCACTGCACGGAATTACCCTGCAAAAGATGTTGGAATACCTGGTAGAAACCTATCAGTGGGAAGGCCTTGCAGCTCGAATTCCTGTCCGTTGCTTTCGCTTCGAACCCAGCATTAAATCCAGTCTTAAATTCCTTCGGAAAACACCCTGGGCACGTGAAAAAGTAGAAGCGCTTTATCTCTATTCAATATCTGATACCTAGAATTTTCATTCCGGAAGTCATTCGCATCCCTGACCTTAATCATTCTCCGCCATGAGACCTACCCACAACTTTGTACCATCGTTTATTAAGATGGATTGCGTTAGGCGTTGAAGTGTATTATAACCCGTAAGCAGTCTACCGTCCATCGCCAAAAACAAAAAAAATGAACATGGAAAATACTACATCTATCTCCCGGGTAATGACCCGCAAACCGGCTACGGTTTCACCAAAGGATCATTTAGAAACGGTACAGGATATTTTTGAAAAATTTGGATTTCACCATGTACCTGTGGTGGAGGATGAAAAACTGGTCGGCATTGTCAGTTATACGGATTATCTGAGGGTTATCCAGGAGGTGTACGGCAGTAGAGATGAGGAAATGCGTAACCAGCATTTATTGCAAACTATTCTGGTAAAACAGGTTATGACGGCTCATCCGGTATGCTTGTCGCCTTCAGACACTGTTGAAGATGCACTGCGCATTTTTAAGACCAATCATTTCCATGCCATTCCGGTTATCGAAAACGATGGTCGTTTGATGGGAATACTTTCTACGCATGACCTTATTAAAGTGCTGGAAAGATTGTTGGCGCCGGAAATTGATTTTGCATCCGAATGAATGGATCTTTACGGATGAAATCTGGCACCAAATTACATACTCATTTTTCTGATACCGGATTAACACAAGATCAGGTAGTGGAGCATCGGCGCATTTTCGGAAGGAATGAGCTTAAGGATCAACAGCGGAATCCAGTGCTTAAAAGCCTGTGGAATATCGTAACTGAGCCAATGTTCATTCTTCTGGTGGTTGCATGTATTTTATATTTTGTATTAGGAGATATTTCTGAAGCTGTAGTAATGGTCTTTTCCATCCTCTTCGTGACTGGAATAGAATTGTATCAGGAAACAAAATCGGAAAGAGCGCTGGAGGCATTGCGCAAATACACGCAAGCGCAGGTGCGTGTGCTTCGGGATGGTGTTTGGCAGGATATTCCATCGGAAGAGCTGGTTCCCGATGATCTGGTGAGTATAGAAGAAGGAGAGTTGGCTGCCGCTGATGGCTATTTGCTGGAGCAGCATGACTTGTCGATGGATGAGTCTGCGCTCACCGGGGAAAGTTTGCCGGCAGAGAAAAGGGCTTTGGGAAAAAAGCATACAGAAATTCCTGTAGAATCAAGGATATTTCAAGGGAGTACGGCTGTGTCCGGTCGTGGGCTGTTTCAGGTTACGGCCATTGGATCTGCGACCGAATTTGGCAAGTTGGGTAAATCCCTCCAATGGATAGAGACCGCTAAAACGCCGCTTCAAATTCAGATCAAGCGTTTTGTGACTCAAATGGGTATTGCCGGTGGATTAGCTTTTTTGCTGGTATTTATCCTGAATTATTGGTTGGCGCCAGATGTATGGGCGGCTCTGTTGTTTTCCCTAACGCTGGCTATGGCCATTTTGCCGGAAGAGATTCCTGTTGCATTTAGTGAATTCATGGGTTTGGGCGCTTACCGAATGATTAAGCATGGGATTCTGGCCAAACATCCGGGAACAGTGGAAAGTCTGGGGTCTGCAACAGTGATATGTCTTGATAAAACTGGTACCATAACCCAAAACCGGATGTGGGTTGCCGAGGTAATAGATCTTGGAAAAGAAGGAAAGACGCTTGAGTTAGCCCTTTGGGCCAGTGAACCTGTGGTTTTTGATGCCATGGAAAAAGCAATTCTGGAAGGTGTTCAGATATCGAAACAATTGGAGGGAGACCCCAGAAAAGGATATCATTTGGTCAAAGAGTATGCACTTTCCGGAAGACCACCGATGATGACCCATATCTGGGAGAGAGACGAAGCGACGCCGCGAGTCATTGCCTGTAAAGGCGCGGTGGAAAAAGTACTGGAGGTTTCCGGCGCAACAGAGCCATTTTCCCGCAAGGCGATGGTTGAAATGGAAAAGCTTGCAGCAAAAGGCTTCAGGGTGCTCGGTGTGGCAAGTGCCATATTTGATGGGGAAGAATATCCTGCGGATCAGGCCGATTTTCAATGGCAATTTGAAGGACTGGTAGCTTTTTATGACCCACCCAAGGAAAATGTGGAACGTGTTTTCAATCGGTTCTATGAGGCTGGTATTCGGGTCATGATGATCACCGGAGATCATTTGGTAACGGCACAACACATTGCCCGGCACACAGGTTTGAAAGGCTGGGAGGTTGCATTGTCCGGTCATCAGGTGATGGCATTGACCGATACGGACCTTCGGGATGCTGTTCAAAGGGTCAATGTTTTTGCGCGTATGTTTCCTGATGCAAAACTCAGGATAGTCAATGCGCTCAAAGCGAATGGCGACATTGTGGCGATGTCAGGAGATGGGGTGAATGATGGACCGGCACTTAAATCTGCCCAAATTGGCGTGGCTATGGGAAAAAGAGGCACTGAAATAGCAAAAAACGCGGCCTCCCTAGTGCTTTTAGATGACGATCTGAATGACATGGCCATCGCTGTTAGGATGGGAAGAAGAATATACAACAACCTGAGGAAAGCCATTCGGTACATCATTTCCATACACTTGCCTATTATACTGGTTGTGCTGTTGCCCTTGTTATTGGGATGGACATACGTCCACATTTTGATGCCTCTGCATGTGATTTTTTTGGAATTGGTGATGGGGCCAATAGCTGCTATTGCTTTTGAAAACGAACCCGCAGAACCCAATTTGATGAAAAAGCCGCCCAGAAAGGCCACAACTTCCTTGTTTTCCTGGAATGAAATAGGATTAAGTTTACTTCAGGGTGCAGCTATCACCGTGGCAGTATTATGGATGTATCAGGTAGGCGTACAGCAAGGAACGTCTGAAGAAAGCGTGCGCTCTATGGTTTTTGCAACCCTTGTATTTGCCAATATATTCCTCACCCTGGCAAACCGGTCCTTTGATTATGCTTTGAACAAAACCTTGTTCTACAAAAACAAAATACTACCCTGGATACTTGGCATATCAGCACTTATGTTGCTGCTTATTTTATACGTTCCTTTCTTGTCCCGGTTATTTGATATGGACACTCTTTCACCTATCATGCTGGCATGGTGCGTCCTGGCCGGATTTCTCAGCGTGGTTTGGTTTGAAGTAATCAAGTATTTGCGTGTTTGAGTGTGGGAGTGTTTTAGTGTTTAAGTGTTTTGGTGTTTATGTGTTTTAGTGTTTTGGTTGGCGTTCGGCTTTAGATTACCACTTAGCCATTTAAGGTACTAAGCCTCCCTCATCGGAGTGTTCTTAGTGATAAATGAATGTTAGTGAATAATAATTTTCCTGAACTCAGGGATCTGCAAATCGCAATAATCCCCAGCCGAACGCCAACATAAACACTCAAACACTCAAACACTTAAACACATAAACACATAAACACATAAACACATAAACACATAAACACATAAACACTCCAACACTAACCAAGTGCTTGCAATTCCACTAACTTCCGATAGATCTTACCCTCCTGCATCAGGCTTTCATGCGTGCCACGTTCTACAATCCTGCCTGCATCCATGACCACAATTTCATCAGCGTTTTGTACGGTGCTGAGTCTGTGCGCAATAACGAGCGCTGTTCGGTTTTGCAAAAGTCGTTCCAGGGCTGCCTGGACCAGCTTTTCAGATTCTGAATCCAGCGCAGAGGTTGCTTCATCCAAAATCAGAATAGGAGGATTTTTGAGCAACGCCCGGGCAATGGTGAGTCGCTGTCTTTGACCACCACTAAGTTTTGACCCACGGTCGCCAATGTTGGTATTGTACCCTTCCGGCAGGGTTGAAATAAACTCATGCGCATTGGCAGCTTTTGCAGCCGCAATAACCGCTTCATCAGTGGCATCGAGACTGGAAAACGCGATGTTGTTGCGCACCGTATCATTGAACAAAATAGCCTCCTGGCTAACGATGCCCAATAAGGCTCGCAGGTCATGAATATGCAACTGGCGCAAATCATTACCATCTATCAGAATTTGGCCTTCCGTTGGATCATAAAAACGTGGCAGCAGATCGGCTATAGTGCTTTTGCCAGCACCAGAAGCGCCAACTAGGGCTACTATTTTTCCTTTGGGGATCAATAATTGAATCTGTTCCAAGGCCGGACGTTCTGCATTGGCGTACTGAAACCGGACATCCCTAAACTCAATTTGTTGCTCAAATCGCTGGATTCTCCGGGCATTTTCCTCGCTGGAAATAAGCTCAGGTGCATCAAGCACTGCCTCCACACGCTCCAGTGCACCCATCCCTTTTCTGATACTGTAGGTAGCGGCAGAAAAAGCCTTGGCAGGCTCTGTGATAGAGTAAAAGGCATACAGAAAGGTGATGAAGGTAGGTCCGGATAATTTATAGGCAAACACCAGCTTGGCGCCGTACCATAAAAGGACTGACGCTACAGCTATGCCCAAAAATTCTGACAGAGGAGATGCCAGATCTCGCCTGCGCGACAGGCGTGTGAGCATGCGTGCATAGGCACTGTTCTCCTTGCCAAACCGTTCGCCCTGCCAATGCTCGGCGTTAAAGCCTTTTAATATGCGCAAACCACCGAGCGTCTCTTCAACGAGCGACATTACCATGCCCAGTTTCGATTGTGCTTCGCCGGATTGTTTCCGTAACGTTTTCCCAATGCCGCCAATGATCACCCCGCTGAAAACCATCAGAATAAATACAAACACGGTAAGCTTGGGAGATACCCATAACATATAGGCCAGACTTCCACTGATAACAATGGGCTCACGTACTAAGGCTTCCATGACGCCCATAATGCTCCATTCAACCTCCTGAACATCGGCAGAAAACCGGCTCATCAGATCGCCCTTTCGTTCTTCAGAGAAAAAGGAAAGCGGCAGATGCAACATTTTTTGAAGTAGTTTTTGCCGCAAATCACGGACCACGCCGTTCCGTACCGGAGCCAGAAAGTACAGGGATAAATACCGGAAAAGGTTTTTCCCAAAAAAGGTAACGACTAAAAAACCGCACACCAATACCAATGCTTGCTCCCGGCCATAGGTCTGTATTAGATAGGCAAAAAAAGTGTCGAGCTGATGCTGAAGACCGGTGTCGGCTATCTTAGGCGCTGACTGGACGGCCTCGGTTGCTGCAGGATCCGTGAACAGGATTTGTAAAAAAGGCAACAGAGCCGGAATGCTAACCACCACGAACAGCGACATGAGTACGTTGCAAACGATAGCCAGGGTTAGCAAGCGTTTATAGGGAAGGTAATATCTTAGGAGTCGGAGCATTATTTTTTAAAAGCCAGTTTTTCCAGCATTTCACTGGCTATGGGATCGGCATAAATGCCATAATTGTTGATCAAAACTCCTTTCATATCGCCGTGAATTGCCGAAATGGCATAAATGCCCAGCTCTTCTGAAGGGTCGGTTTCGCCCTCCAGGCGAAAATATTTATCCACCTGAAATTCATGGTGAAAGAACTGGAAATCGCCATTGCGACATTCCAGACAATTTTCCTGCAGGTTAAAATCTTCGGTATATCCCTCCTTGCGAAGTTCATCCAGGATGGTTAAAAGTGTCTTTTCCATGTTCCAAAGGGATTTGAGTTCAGCGTATTATACCGTAGTCCGTTTTTTTCGGAAGAAGCTGGTGACAACAGGCACCAGTACCCCGATAGCAGCAATGGCAGCCCCGGCTACTATGGCTGAACCGTCTTCAGGTGCACCATTGCGTTTGAGGACAATTCCTGTAAATGCCCATAAAACAGCAATCACATGCCCAATGTTGCGCTGCTTTGTTCCAAAAAACAAGGCAATAATGGTGCCCGCGGTGATCATCAGCACTGCCCAAAGGCCTTCACCCACTACGCCTCCCCTCCAACCCATGGCCACCAGCCAGGCTGTAACATTGGCAATCAGGGCAACCGTGATCCATCCCTGATACAATCCAAAAGGGATTTTGATCCAGGTTGGGGAGGTGCTGTCGGGTTGGTAAAGCTGCCGGTTAAGCGTCACAAGACTGGCCAGCAAGCCGATCATGATGACAACCGATAACGCCAGCTGTTCCCAATGCCAGGCAAAAATCCAGGCGATGTTCAATAAACTGCCCAGGGCAAAATAAAGGCTGATTTGGTGTACAGCTGGGGCAACTCTTTGAAGGGTTTTGGCGGAAAATAAGCCCCATAAACATACCGCTGTAAAAACCATAAGCCACAGGTACAAAACACCCCAAATGGAAAAGGTCAGCCCGGCCGGGGTGAATAAATTGGGATACTGGTTGGAAAGCGCGCCGGTGGTTTTGCCATTCAGTGGCAACGCATTCGCCAGGTAATTCACCCAGAGTACTCCGGCAAACGCCAGGGTATTGATTAAAATAAGGATACGCACACGATGGTTCATGACTCGGATTCGGTGTTTGCTGCGGAGGGTGTTTTCTGGCCAATCTGATGCTTAAATAACGATCGCATAGCCAGCAACATACTCAGCAAAGATAAAGCAGCGCCCATTAAAAACGGTGCACCGGGAAATTGAATAGAGGATTCCGGAGCGGTAAAATGGGCAAACAGGTTTGTCATGAGCAAGGGCCCGATAATAGAGGTAAGACTGATCAGACTCGTTAGCGCGCCATTAAGCTCTCCCTGTTCATTGGCCGGCACCTGACCGGAAATGATGCTCTGCAGGGAAGGTCCGGCGATTCCGCCAAAAGCAAAAGGCACCATGAACGCAAACATCATCCAGCCTTCTGTGGCAAAGGCAAACAAGACAAAGCCAAAGGCATACAAACTAAGTCCAACCAAAACCGATGTCCGTTGCCCGAACTTTGGAATCAGAATCCTCGATAATCCGCCTTGAACAATGGCGGTCATCAGTCCTACAAAGGCTAATGAATATCCTACCCAGCGCTCGTCCCACTGGAACTTCATCATGGTAATGTAAGTCCAGGTGCTTTGGTTGGCATGGCCTGCAATATAAATGCAGATCAAAGAGGCCACCAGACTCAAAATGACCGGATATCTGCGCAAGTTCAACAAAGACCCAATCGGATTGGCACGTTTCCAATCAAATTCCCGCCGGTTTTCAGCACTCAGGGATTCAGGAAGGATAAAATAACCGTATAGCCAGTTGACAAGGGCAAGCCCTGCAGCCGCAAAAAATGGCGCCCGAATGCCAAAATGAAAGGATACAATTCCACCAATCAAAGGCCCAATAATGAATCCCAATCCGAAAGCGGCACCCACCAATCCAAAATTCTGGGCACGTTTTTCAATCGGACTAACATCGGC
>DLXL01000227.1:12154-15140 GCA_003448025.1 Saprospirales bacterium
CCGATGAAAAACCACCAAATGTTGGGGGCAAAACCCTGAATGATAAAATCAATGCCAAAAGCAAACAAAGAGGCCAGAATAACCGGCCGCCTGCCATACTTGTCGCTCAAACCACCAATCAACGGGGAAAACAAAAACTGCATCCCGGCATAGGTAAACATCAGAATCCCGCCCCAGCGTGCAGCCGTACTCAAATCTCCGCCGGTCATCTCCTCTAAAAGCTTAGGTAACACCGGAATAATCAATCCAAAGCCGATCACATCGATCAACATGGTGATGAAAATGAAAATCAGTGCTGGTGTGCGGGCGTTGGACATGAAAAATACGGGTTTAAACGGTTTGATGTAGGGCGATGTAAGGATGATCCTAATGGTTGCCCTTCAGGTTTGAATGGTTTGAAGAGGATCGATGTTGGGGCGACCCTAGTGGCCGTCCTTCATTTATCAGTCAACCAATCGGATCACCGACCTCGAAGAGGTCAAACATAAATAACCGCAAAGATCAGGATTGGGTCAGGTTGAAGGGTAATTATTTTTTGCAGTGTAAAACAAACTATTCAATTAATCGTTTGAATAATTGAATGTACCTTTGCACACATGGAAAAAAGAGTATTTAAAGATACCATTTACACGGCCATTGCCGGTATGGCCAAGGCTTTCGCACATGCCAACCGACTGGAAATCCTGGACCTGCTGGCTAATGGTGAAAAAACCGTGGAGCAAATTGCCGCCCAAACCGCCGTTACAGTAGCCAATGCCTCACAACACCTGCAGGTATTGAAACAGTCCCGTCTTGTCCGATCGCGCCGGCAGGGTAACTTTATCTATTATGTATTGAACGGTTCAAAAGCCTACGAAGCCTGGAAAGCCCTGCGGGATCTGGCAATGGTCATGGAGCCCGATGTAAAACTTACCCTGCAACAGTACCGGGAGGAGGCAGGCAGTGTACCGGGTTATCATTATTCCGACATCTCCGACGATCAGGATCCTGTGTTGCTCGATGTGCGTCCGGTGGAAGAATTCGTTGCAGGGCATCCTGAAAGGGCCTATTCCATTCCCATGGCAGAACTGCCGGAACGACTCGGGGAGTTGCCCCGCCATAAAACCATTATTGCTTATTGTCGTGGCCCTTTCTGCACTTTCGCCGACGAAGCTGTGCAACTGCTGAAAGCCAACGGATTCCAGGCCTTCCGCCTGGAAGAGAGTTACCTCGATATTTCCTTGAATGCCGCAAAATGGAATAATTGATATGGGAAAAGCCATTGAACTCGGTCTCCGCCAAAACTGGCGGCAATTCGCCCTGCTGGAGCTGGTGAACGCCTTTGTAGGAGGCATGGTGGGCATGGAGCGCAGCATCCTGCCGCAACTGGCCGAAGCGGAATTCGGATTGGCGGCCAAAACGGCCGCATTATCCTTCATCATTGCTTTTGGTTTTGCCAAGGCTTTCGCCAACCTGTTTACCGGTACACTGGCCAGCCGGTTGGGCCGAAAAAAGTTGTTAATGCTCGGCTGGCTGCTGGGCATTCCCGTGCCATTTATCCTGATGCTGGCGCCTGCCTGGAGCTGGATTGTTGCCGCTAATGTGCTGCTTGGCGTTCACCAGGGCTTTGCCTGGTCGGCAACGGTAGTGATGAAAATCGACCTTGCGGGTGAACGCGACCGCGGACTGGCGATGGGCCTGAACGAATTTGCCGGTTACCTCGCCGTAGCCCTGGCGGCTTTTGTTACGGGATTAATGGCAAGCGAATACGGATTAAGGCCCTATCCATTCTATCTGGGAGTTGGCCTTTCCGTCGCCGGATTTCTGTCCACCTGGTTATTGGTGCGGGATACCAAAGCGCACATGACCACCGAGGCAGCAGCGAGCAAAGTGCCGCGTTTGACTCATATTTTTCAGGATACCAGTTGGCGACACCGCAATCTGGGCGCTGTAACGATTACCGGACTGGTGAATAACCTCAACGACGGTATGGTATGGGGCTTGTTGCCGTTGTTTTTGGTGCAAAAGGGTTTTTCTATGCAGGAAATCGGCATCCTGGCAGCCCATTATCCGGCCGTTTGGGGCATCGGACAATTATTCAGCAGACGGCTATAGGATTTCGTGTGTAAAAAAGACCTGCTCCTGTGGGGAATGACCCTACAGGGACTGGCGCTTTTCGGCTTGGCTTTCGCCGGCCAATTCTGGCTGTTCGCTGTATTATTGGCCCTGCTGGGATGGGGAACGGCCATGGTCTATCCTACCTTTCTGGCGTCTATTGCCGACAATACCCACCCCCTCGCCCGGGCTAAAAGCCTGGGGATATTCCGGTTCTGGCGGGATATGGGGTACGCCGTCGGCGCCTTGCTCACCGGATTACTTGCCGATGCTTTTGGCATTCCCGTCAGCATAGTAGCCGTAGGGCTGCTTACCCTGTTGACAGGATTTTGGGCGGATCACCGTATGGGCTGCCGCACAGAGCATCCGACGATTTGGGGGTGGTTTGGCGGATGGTGGACTACCGGGTATAAAAAAGCCCCAAACAGTTGAATATCAACTATCTGGGACTTTTTTGTGGAGCTGGCGGGAGTCGAACCCGCGTCCGGACAAAGCGTCGCAACGCCTTCTACATGCTTATTCACTGCTTAGGTTTTCGAGCGCAAGACTGGTTCAGTGACCCACACATTTGCACCTTATCTCCTAAGTTTCGCCCGGCGGTCGGAGCATCCCGCCAGACTATCCTGAAAAAAGTTTGATGCACGGTGGCCCCTATCAGGAGTCAGAAGCTAAGAGGGGGACGCTGAGCGTGGCCCTCACACGGTACAAAAGCGTCCTAATTCGCTAGAATTAGGCAGCCATAGCGTACTGGTATTCGCCAGTTACATTTCGGTCGTTATTTTTTGAGGGGTAACCAACCATGCCCCTGCATGCTTACGAAACGACTACACCTTCCCGTCAATACCAAGGCAGCCCCGTTTTTTGAGTTATTTAGGTCATTTTGGGGTCATTT
>DLXL01000154.1:0-9527 GCA_003448025.1 Saprospirales bacterium
TCAAACCCCTCAAACCCTTCAAACTCTTCAAACCCCTCAAACCTAAATTCCTCTTATCTTTCCGCACTTAAACATTGTCCCATGAAAAAATTGCTACCTCTTTTATCCCTATTGATTCTGGCCGCTTGCGGTTACCTTTTTTGGCAAAACCCAGCCAATGGCAGCGTAAAAATGCCCAGTGGCGCTTCTGAAGAAAATGGCCCCAGGCGCCGCGCCTGGGAAAAAATGCGTCAGGCTGATCCGGCCACCGGCGAAATTCCTGCCGGGATTAAATTCCTGGAACGCCAGTTTGCTGCCGGTATCCCGCATGCCGCAAAAGACCGTGGCGGAAATGGTGAGTGGATGTCGCGCGGACCCTGGAACGTGGGCGGACGCACACGCGCGCTGGCCATCGATGTAGCCAATGAAAACCGCTGGCTGGCTGGCGGTGTTTCCGGTGGCATGTGGCTGAGCGAAGACGCCGGCCTCTCCTGGAGCCGCAAAACACCTCTGAACGCCCACCCAGGCTGCACCAGCCTCGCGCAGGATACGCGCCCGGGCAAAACCAATATCTGGTACTATTCCTCCGGCGAACTCTACGGCTCTTCCGCCACAGCCGGCGGGGCCTATTACCTGGGCGATGGCTTGTTCAAAAGTATTGATAATGGCAGTACCTGGGCTCCGGTGGGCAGCACCGACGACGGCTCTCCACACTCCTTTACCACCGTTTGGCAGGGCGTTTGGCGCGTAGCAACTGATCCCGTAGCTACGCAGGATGTGGTGTATGCCGCTACCTATGGCGCTATTTTCCGCAGCACCAACGGTGGTAACACCTGGACGGTAGTACGTGGCAGTGCTTCTGCAGCGCCGTTCTCTTACTATACAGATATTATCCTGACCTCCACCGGTGTAGCCTACGCTACCCTGAGCTCCGATGGCGCCCAAAAAGGCATCTGGCGCAGCACCAACGGCACCAACTGGACCAATATCACCCCGGCCTTTATGCCTAATGAATACAACCGCATCGTGATGGGGATCAACCCGAACAACGAAAATGAGGTGTATTTCTTCGGCACCACGCCTGGCAGCGGCCATTACACCAAGTATATCGGTTCCGACGACTGGACCAGCCTGTTCAAGTACACCTACGTGAGCGGCGATGGCTCCGGCGCGGGCGGACAGTGGGAGGACCGCTCTGCCAACCTGCCTTCTGCAGGCACGGAGTTCGATCAGTGCGCCGCACAGGGCGGGTACGACCTGGTGGTGAAGATCCAGCCGGGCACTAACCACGTGTTTATCGGCGGCACCAACCTCTGGCGCAGCACCGACGGATTTGCCACACCGGATAATACTACCAAAATTGGCGGTTATAAAATCGGCACCACCCTGCCATTCTTTGAACTCTACCCGAATCACCACCCGGATTTGCACGAGGTGGTATTCTTGCCCTCCAACCCCGACGTGATGATTACCGGCAGCGACGGCGGCATTCACCGCACCGAAAATTGCAATGCCCCTTTTGTAGACTGGGTGTACCGCAACGACAGCTATATCACCTCGCAATTGTATTCTACGGTTATGGATAAAAATGCGCCAGGCGACAACATGCTCATCGGTTGTATGCAGGACAACGGCAATTTCTTTGTGAATTCCGGCGATCTGACCGCGCCCTGGCGCCAAACCGTAAACGGTGACGGAGCTTACGGCGCTGTAGCGCCCAACAAGGAATATTATGTGCTGTCTATCCAATTGGGCAAAGTAGCCAAGGTTAACCTCGATGCTGCAGGCAACGTAACGGCCTTCAGACGCATAGATCCTGTGGGGCCGACGGAAGACGACTACCTGTTCATCAACCCGCTGGCCATGGATCCCAATAACCATAAGATCCTGTACCTGCCCGCCGGAAGGAAATTGTACCGCCAGAACGACCTTTCTGCCATCGCCCTCACAGGCGAATGGGATGCCATTTCCACGGGCTGGACGCAGTTCCCGGACACCATCACCTCCGGGCAGTTCACCGCCATTGGCGTATCTGAGGCCGCTCCGGCTCACCGAGTGTACCTGGGCACCAGCAACAACAAAATTTTCCGCATTGACAATGCCAACACCGGTACGCCGGCCATGACGGCCCTGGTGCCGCCAAGCGGCATGCCCATTGATGCTTATGTGAATTGTCTGGCCGTAGATCCCACCAATGCCGACCGGGTCGTGCTGGTGTACTCCAACTATGCGGTGTACAGCGTATTCCTGAGCGAAGACGCCGGCGCCAGCTGGAAAAAAGTGGGTGGCAACCTCGAGGCCAACGTGGCCGGCACCGGCGCAGGCTCCTCGGTGCGCTGGGTGAGCATGTTGCCCCAGGACAACGGCAAAATCAAGTACTTCTGCGGCACCAGCACCGGCTTGTACAGCGCCGACACCCTCCGGCTACACGCCACTGGTCAGGCCGGCACGGTTTGGGCGCTTGAAGGCCCCAATGAAATAGGCAGCTCCGTGGTGGATTTTGTAGATGTACGCCGTTCAGACGGTTATGTAATTGCTGCCACGCACAGCAACGGCATTTTTGCCGCCAATTTCCAGACCGGTTCCTCCAGCAATGAGCCACAATCTTTGCATGCGGTGCGAGTATCGCCCAATCCTGCAAGCTCCGTGGCCAGCTTCCGCGTGGATGGTCCGAACCTGTCGCAAAACCGGCTCCGCATTTTCGACCTCAAAGGCAATCTGGTACGTGAAACCGCCTTCTCCGGCAACCAGACCGATCTGAATGTGCAGGACTGGCCTACGGGCGTGTATGTGTGGGAATTAAAAGGGCCGGGCTGGCGGAAAAGCGGGAAGATGATGAAGGAGTGAGGATGGTAAATGTCCAATATCGAATGCCCAATATCGAATGTCCAAGTGGTGCGGGTGTTTGGGATCAGCACATTGGCTTGGCGCTTCAGGCCTGTCGGGCTATGTACCATGGGCCTAACTGATAATGCCAGGCGCGCGTCACTTGGACATTGGATGTTGAACATTTTTTAAACCCTGCCTGGTGCTCACGCTCGAGCACGGACAGGTTCTCAGCCGTAGGCCAATACCTGTCCCGAAAAAGTCGGGAAGACCCAAGCACGGCAAAAACCTAATAACCAACCCAAAAAATGAGCATAGAAACTACCCTTTATCAAGACTTTACAATGTCTGAACTGGAATCCTTTCTCAAGGGCTTCCATGTGGAAGAATTGCGAAAAACGCTCCTCCATTTATTCCAGAAATACCAGTATTACCAAAATCTAACAGAATGGAATAAGGCGGTAAGAATTTGTGAATCACTGGCAATCATTGGGTGGGGAGAAGCAAAGGGGTATGAGGCCCTTCATTTCACCTACGTTAATGGCAATCCGTATACTTGTTTTGCTGATTATTTTGACAAGGAGCGGATCCAGTCCGCTAACTGGTCGAAAAGCAAATCCGGCTACACGCTGAAACCCGGCCAGGTCTACAGGTTCAATGCACCGAACGAAAAGGCTGAAATAATCCAGGACATCCAAACAGACATCCAAAATGGAATTTTTTTGACGCAGCGAAACTGGTTGCCGGGCAATCCTGTCAAGCCTAAGCCGTTTATACAAAATGCGTTGCCGGAATTGATCTTTATCAGAGATCAGTTGATCCAGCTGAGGGCGTTTCTTAACGCAAGGTTATCAGGCCATCACTACGGAAAGAGCCTGAATTACATCTATGTGCATTGTCATATCAGTTCTGAATTCACCCAATACGAACTCACGGATACGCTTCCTGAATCAGGGCAAAAGTATGCAGGCAGAACGATGCTGACGCCAAAGTATGTTCCTGGCAGGTTTATTAGAAAAACGGGGATTTATACTGTAGATTATTTTATTCCAAAAACGTTCGGGGAACAGCCGGAGGCGTTGCAGCTGCAAAAGCTAAAGCAGGATATGGTAGAAATGATTGACGTTGCTGTTAAAAAATTGCAGCAAAAGTGTGCCGGGTTTGATTTTGACCAAATGAAGCAAGATGCGGAGCAGTGTTTAGGTGAATGGGAATCAAAAAGGTCTTAATCAGATTTCCTTGCCATACCTGGGCCCGAAGGTGCGTTCAATTTATTCACCGAGGTAGGGGTCTTTTATCTTGATAGCCTGGTATTTAATTTTTGAAAATTTCACCTCACATTTGGTTCCTGTTGGTGATTGAGACAGGAAACCAACTTCGAATCCTGGTTTGACATCAAATTGCAGATGCCTAACTAAAAACCATTTTACTCCATTTGTTGAATAATACAAGGTAATTACATTGTCTGCCTTGGCAATTTTATAAAAAACCTTGTTGGCGCTGATTTCGACGGAATTGCAATCATCTGATATGTTTTTTGTTACTACACTGACCACTCTTTTGGCGCCGGTGTAATCTTTTTCAAAACAAAACTTTATCCAGTTAAGGCTATCACTTTTTATAACAATCGCGCCGCCGTCCCATTTATGGGTAAACGAATGTTCGATACAAGCTGAAAGCACAAAGTTGTCATCAGGTTTAAACAACAATTTGGGCGCATTATCAGTGTTATAGGTAACATTGGGATCTCTAAACATATCGGTTTTTTCACCGGAAATAATGGTCAACACATCAGCCTTCAATGAAAATTTTTCAGGCTTGTTTTCCCAATATAGTTTTTTAGGAATGGCTTTTATCGCCAATTGGTCAGCGCTTTGAGCTTCAGTTTTTATGGAAACTGCCAATAAGATAAAAAAGAAAAGCAAAGGTTTCATGAAACTTCTGTTTTTAGTGCTGTTTAGAAAGGTATGCGGACGAATTTTAGCATGCACAAAATTAAGAAAAACACCCGTTTGGGCAGAAAATTCCGAACTAGTGCCTTTTTCCAGAACTCCCGCTGGCGCGAAGCTCCCGAATTTCATGCCCAGCGTGCGTTGGACTTGGGTTATTGGTAGCTTCGCGTCAGCAGGGGGGGGACGAACTTATTTTTTCCACAGTTGGCGTCCTCGATAACAAGGGAAAGCAAGCAGGAGTTGCCAGATCTTTGATGATACGAGCTTATCCCAGAAATTGACTGACCAATTATATTGCATTAATCCCCAATCCCATACAACCCCCAGCCCCTATTTTTGCATCGAGGCATCGAGATCCCCCCAACAAACACTACCTCTTCCTTTCACACAAAAACTACACAAACCTTCATGCAACACGCTTTGAAATCTTTTACGCTCGGCGCGCTGGGCTTACTGATGGCCGGCTCTGTCTGGGGCCAGAAATGTACCGTAGACATCAGTCCTGAATTCAAAACAAACGGAGATAAATACCTGTGGAACCACCTGTATTCTGATGCAACTGGCCACTATGTACTGTTCGTGGAGGAAAACCAGGGCTTTTTCCTGTACAAGAAATTCACGCCCACGCTGCAAAAATTTGACCGGGCGTTTAACCTCTCCCTTGATAAGGAAATCCCGGTGGAAGGCAGTGATATCCGCTTTGACAACATGCTGTATGCCCGGCAAAAGTTTGTGCTCTGCACGCGCCGTGATGATAAAAAAGCCAAAAAAGTAACCCTTACCGCCACGACTGTCGGGCTGGACGGGGCCACTCAACTCAGCAAACAGGTGGCCAGCATCCCGTACGACAACAACGACAACCTGGTGGATTTGGTGCGCTGGAAAACCTCCCCGGATACATCCAGTCTGGTGCTGGCCGCATGGGCAGATAATGGCGATAAAAAATTGCCCATCAAACTGATGGTTTCTGTGCAGGACAACAAGCTCGCCAATCTCTGGAATCAGTTTTTTACCCTGCCCTATACCCAGGATCTGGTTGAAATAGAGGACGTGGTAGTGTCTAATACCGGACAGGTTTTAGTGTCGGCAAAAGTCTATGCAGATAAGAAAGATAAAAAAGCGGCGCGTGAAAAGGGCGCCCCTGCTCCACCGGACCATAAAATGGTGGTTTTTGCCCTGGACGGCAGCAGCGATAAAGTGCGGGAAATCAACCCGGAAGTGCCTGGTAAATTCGTGATGGATCTGAGTATCAGTGTCAATCGCCAGGAGGAATTCTATTACGGCGTCATCTACACCAACGACGGCGAAGGCGTTATTCAAGGTGTTTTTTGCGCTTCCCTGAACGCACAAACCGGCGATTCCAAATTGCTGGTCAACAGGGAACTGAGCGATGCGGAGATCAAGTCGTTCAGCTCAGATAAAGACAAGAGCGGTAATGCGGGACTGGACCCCAATTTTGAAATGAAAAACCTGTTGATTCAGGAAACCGGCGGTCTGGTGCTGATCGCAGAAGAAACGTTCAAAACTTACGAAAGTTACAGCTCGGGCGGCACGCTCAAGACTGTTACCAATTATAATACCAACGATCTGCTGGTGGTGAGCATTTCTCCGGAAGGCAGCGTAAATTGGGTGAAAATGGTGCCCAAAAGCCAGGCGTTTGGCGAAACGGAGAAATACAGCAGCTACGCCTACTTGACGTCAGGGGCAGACCTTTGTTTTGTGTACAACGACGACAAGGACAACATCAGCCAATCAACGAGTATAAAAGCCAAACCTATCAGCAGTTTCCGGGATGCCGTAGCCGGGATATTTGTCATCAACGGCGACGGCAAAATGGAGCGGCAGAAAGTGTTCAGCATCAAGAAAGATACGGGTTTGCTATTGGTGCCCGAGCGGAGCAAACAAATCAGTGCGAACGAGCTGTTTTTCGTCACCACGGGTGTGTTTAAGCTGACCGGCAAAAATATGTATCATGTCGGGGTGATCCGGGTGAATTGAGGGAAGGGGGGCGATTTTTACCGCAGAGACGGAGAGGCGCAGAGCGTTGGTTATCTCTCTGCGGTAAAATCACCTGCTTGTGCTAAGGTCCAGCAGCGCGGCCTAACATAATTTTGGTAATCTCCAATTTTCAGGTATCTTTACATGCCGTATCTGACACTTCTCTCCCCTCGCGCCATATTGCGCAAGCACCTCTTGCTCTCTCCATCATGAAACAACTGGCTCTCCTTGGTATTCTGGTATGGTGTTTAACGCCATCTGCCAACGCTCAGATCACCGTCACCAATGCCGTTTTTCCGGTTGTGGGCGACACCCTGCACTATGCTTTTGGCAACCAGCCCGGGGCCATTAACCAGATATTCACCCCTCCGGGCGGTAATCAGCAGTGGGATCTGAGCAATCTGCAGCCCACACAATTCTGGAATCAAATCATGAGAAACCCGCAAACGGGTGTTCATAATGCTTTTTTTCCGGGCGCATCCCTTTGGTTCAGCCCTCCAAACTCTACGGATGAAGTTTATTGGCGGGTTACCGGCAACCAGGTGCTGGATATGGGGTATTTTGGCAAAGATGAACTGGGCCTGGGCCTGAGCTTATTTTTTAATAAAGTACCAGATCTGGAGGTGTCCTGGGCTCCCATCAATTTCTTTGACATCCATCAAAGTGCCAGCAACGTCCTGATCGCCTTTGATGCTCCAATCGCTCCGCCTATCCTGCTGAACCTGGTTCCTACCGCTGATTCTTTCCGCATCCGAGTTACTTATCAGAGAGTTAGTGCCGTCGATGCTTATGGCACAATGTCCATCCCAGGCGGCGCCTTTGAGGTGCTGCGGAGAAAACAAACGGAATATAAATCCATGGCGGTGGATGTCAAAGTGCCGCCGCTCGGCTGGATTGATATCAGCAGCATCGGTGGACAGCAGCTTCTTCCTTTGGGGACAGACACGTTAACTACTTTTCATTTCCTCAACGATGTGTCGAAGGAAGCCATCGCCATTTGCACCCTTAATACCGCGCAAAACACGGTAACCGGGGTTCAGTACAAAGTGGTGTCTCCCGTTACCGCCACCCAGGCGCCCATGTCCATTGGGCAGCTGGAAACCTATCCCAATCCGGTTCAAAACACCCTTTATGTGCGCTTCCCCGGTGATGAAACGGGATCAGACTTTCAGTTCATACTGATCAATTCGGAGGGAAAACAAGTCCTGCAGCAGCAAGTCCCTTTGGGTACAACGGAACGCGAGGTCCATATTCAGGTGAGTCATCTGGCGTCCGGCGTTTATACGTTGGTACTTCAACGCAAGGGGGTAGTGCTTGGGCGTGGCAGGGTAGTCAAGGGGTGATGTTGACATCTTTTGCGGCTGCTACAAAGGTTGGACCTCTTTCAAGGTCTGGCCTTCACGAGGAATCAAGCTCTGCTTTACACCATCAATTGCTCCGTTTGTATACCCATTGCACAGGCAAAATGGCCTTTGGGGCACGAGTGGTGTCCGTGGATGCCGCAGGGACGGCAAATCAGGTGCTCATGGGTTTCCACCACATAAGCACGATCAGAAAGTGGCCCAAAACCAAAATCCGGAACCGTTGAGCAGAAGATGGCTACCACCGGGGCATTCATAGCGGATGCGATATGCATGGGCGATGAATCGTTCACATAGTTCATTTGTGCATCCTTCATCAGGGCGGCAGACTGCAATATCGTCAGGGTGCCGGCCAGGTTGAGGCCATCCACTTCCGGACATTGGCGGAGCAGGTCGTCAACCAGCCTTTTGTCTTCCTCGCCTCCCAGAAAATAGACCTTCTTTCCTGTATTTGCCGGCGAGCGCAGGAAATCTATCCACCGGTTTGCAGGGTACTGCTTGGTGTACCAAACGGAGGCTGGGGCAATACAGAGATAAGGCGTTTGTTTGAGGCTGCTCACCCGGGCAAAATCTGCCGCTGAGGGATATAAGGCCGGTCGGCAAACGGGGGCATTGACCAATCCTTTCAAAAGCTGGTGGTTGCGCGTGGTTTCGTGAATTCCGCCCCCTAATATATGTGGCGCACGGTGGTCGAAGAGTTGTGAAAACGGGTTTTTGTCGAACCCTGCAATATGCTTTGCGCCGGAAAATGCTGCCAGAAACCCCGTAACGGCAAAACGGTGTACATTAATCACCGCGTCGTATTGCTGCTGCCGGATGCCTTTCCAAAGTTGCCAGATGTTCCGGTACTTATCTTTTTTCTTATCCAGCGTAAACACCGTTCTGATATGCGGATGGCCTTCAAACAATGCCTCGTTGCCTTTCCGCAGCAGGAAATCTATGCCTGCATCCGGGTAGGCCGCATGCAGGTTTTCCACCAGAGATGTGGCCAGGATCACATCGCCAATGAAGGCTGTTTGGATGATGAGGAAAGCTTTTGGATGATGTTGAAACATATACTGCAAAGCTATCCGCCTTTGCCATATCCTGCCAGATTAAAAATGATAATATTGGTCAATTGCATAGGTTTCTAAAGGAGTGTTACCACGTTCTTACCTTCGCAGCCTTATTCCACCCGATACTCCCGATTCATATGCGTTTCTCTTTCTTCGCCCTGGCACTTTGTTTTATCCTCACGCAGCTGCGTGCCCAATCTGAAGCAGACAAACTGGTTATTTCTCACCTGACCGGCGATTTCTACATCTACACTACTTTCAATCAATATGAAGATTCACGGGTGATGGCCAACGGCATGTATCTGGTCACCAACAGCGGGGTGGTGATGATTGATACGCCCTGGGATACCACGCAG
>DLXL01000154.1:9641-10065 GCA_003448025.1 Saprospirales bacterium
TACGCCCTGGGATACCACGCAGTTCCAGCCGCTGCTGGATAGTATTCAGGCCCGGCACCACCAAAAGGTAGTGATGGCTTTGGCTACACATTGGCACAGTGATAAAACCGCCGGACTGGAATATTACCGGCAGCAAGGTATTCGCACGTATACTACCACACAGACAGATGTTTTTAGTGAGAAAAACGGGCATAAACGGGCCGAGTTTTTAATGGCCGGCGATACCGTATTTCAGATTGGACAATACACTTTTGAAACCTATTATCCCGGGGAAGGACACACAGCAGACAATATTGTGGTTTGGTTTGGACAGGAAAAAATCCTCTATGCCGGTTGTCTGGTAAAGGGGGCAGAGGCCGAAACCCTGGGTTACCTGGGCGATGCCAATGTGATGGAATATGCCAATACTTAGAAGCGGGTACAG
>DLXL01000072.1:0-471 GCA_003448025.1 Saprospirales bacterium
GGCTAATGGAATAAAAAGACATCCGGCAATTAAACTGAGCATCCTTTTGGGCTCAAATATTTTAACACTTTGGCTGCAAAATAGGACAGGTATCGGGTAAAAAAACATTAAACGAATTTTACTTGCAAATTCCATCGATTGGCCTCCGTTTTAATGGCAGTTTCAGACAAAACGAAACGAACTTTCTCCATGAATAAGATCCTTGTTTCAACGGCACTTTTCCTTTGCTGCGTATTGGGCAGCACCCCGGCATTCAGTCAGCGCTACAAAACCGCCGCTGGTATCCGATTCGACAACGGGTTTAACCTCACTGCCCAGCAATACATCACCAATGGCTGGACGGTGGAAAGTATCCTGCACACGCCGTTGATTGCCAGTAAGGATCTGGGCGTAACCGTACTGGCAGAAAAACACCGTAAAATTTTGTTTCGAGGAACGAATTTCTACACCGGCGCGGGTGTTCACTATTAC
>DLXL01000072.1:625-940 GCA_003448025.1 Saprospirales bacterium
GGCAGCAGAACTCAGTGAAAGACGCCGATGAAATCCACAACAATGTAATGGGTCTTACAGGCATTGCAGGTTTGGAGTTTTCCGTAGGCCGCATCAACCTGGCAGTTGACTGGAAGCCTGAACTGCACCTGAGCGGCGATCAGGCCAGACCTTTTGAATGGAACGGCGCATCGGTTTCCCTGCGCTACATCATAGAGAAAAGAGAGCGGAAAAAAGTCAAAGACTGGAAAATCTGGAATAAGCTCGGAAAGAAAGGCAAGAAGTAAGCTTCGAAGGCGCAAAGTGGGGATACCACTAAGACACGAAGGCACAAAG
>DLXL01000072.1:1072-4470 GCA_003448025.1 Saprospirales bacterium
ATACTTGCCACGAAGGCACAAAGACGCGAAGGGCTTATTTGGCTGACGCCAAATAATCCCTTCGCCTATATTACTGGGAGGCCGCAGGCCACCAGCTTAGCGTCTTTGCGCCTTTGTGCCTTCGTGGTTATCCCACTTTGTGCCTTACCCCGGGCTTTACACCTTTCACCCAAGTCTGGAGAGTGAGTTTTCCGTTGCCCGTAGTTTTTCACGGCAAAACTGTACAAGTTCTGCGGCGCGTTCAATTTTAGCACTGAGGTGGTCAATAGAGGTTTGACCACTTTGTAGTTCAGCTACAATGACCTGCAATTCAGACCAGGCGGATTCATAAGTCAGCGTTTCTTCGGTGTTCTTTTTCATGTACAGCACTTATTTCATGAACCACACGATCTCCTTGTTGTCAGCTTCTCCATTATAGTTAATAAGGATTTCATCGCCGGCAGCAATGGGTTTAATGCAGTAAAAATCAATGGTTTGGGCATCAAAATCCATCCCGTATTCCGCATTGGGCTCATAGGAGTGGTTATAAAAGGAGCCGTACCCCATGCAAAAGGCAAACCACTCTCCATGTTCTCCCCAATCAAAATAGTAATCATCCAGCACGGTTTTACGTACATCTGCGAGTTGATCTTTTGGGAACAAAATAATGGGACACACCTCTATGACCTCTCCGACCTCGATATCACGTCCGGCGAAAACGCCTTTGCCGTGTACTTCGGAGTAGGCCACAAAAATGGGCGCTTGTTGTAATGACATGGTATATGGATCAGGCTGCCTCGGCGCGACTTTTCTCTGTTGCCGCCTCGCGTTGCTGTTTCTTGTTGGCATAAGCACTTGCCGCTTCTCTTACCCAGGCGCCTTCTTCCCATGCTTTTTTACGGGTTTCGAGTCGCTCCCGGTTGCAGGGGCCATTGCCTTTTACCACATTCCAGAATTCGTCCCAATCAATTGGTCCAAAATCATAGTGGCCACGGGTTTCATTCCATTTCAACTGCGGGTCCGGATGCTCCAGACCAAGCACTTTAATTTGTTCGGCCACCATATCTACGAACCGCTGTCTGAGTTCATCATTGCTGAAGCGTTTGATTTTCCAGCGCATGCTTTGTTCGCTGTGGGTTGATTCTCCGTCAGATGGGCCAAACATCATTACAGACGGCCAGTACCAGCGATTTACAGCGTCTTGTGCCATAGCCCTTTGCTCTGGTGAACCGTTGGCGAGTACCAGTAATACCTCGAATCCCTGACGCTGGTGGAAACTTTCTTCTTTACAGATCCGAACCATGGCTCGGGCATAAGGTCCATAGGAGGTCCGACAAATTGGAATTTGGTTCAGGATAGCTGCGCCATCTACCAACCACCCGATAGCGCCTACATCTGCCCATGAAATGGAAGGATAGTTGAAGATGGAAGAATATTTGGCCTTGCCGCTATGAAGCTCTTCGTACATCTCATCTCGTCCCATGCCAAGCGTTTCAGCAGCGGAATAGAGGTATAAACCATGACCTGCTTCATCCTGTACTTTGGCAAGAAGGATCTGTTTGCGCTTCAGAGAGGGGGCTCTGGTAATCCAGATACCTTCCGGCAACATACCAACGATTTCAGAATGCGCGTGCTGGCTAATCTGCCTGAGCAGTGTTTTGCGGTAAGCATCCGGCATCCAATCCTTGGGCTCAATCCGTATTTCAGCATCTACTTTTGCCTGAAATTGTTCTTCCAAAGAAACAACTACTGCAGTAGCGTCATTAGGAACCATGTGTGAGGGTAATTTGATGATTGTTAAGGCTACAAACAGTGCAAAGTTACAACGGTAAAGACCATTGAAGTTACACTGGATTTATTATTTCCAGAAAACGACCTATTTCCCGAAATGTTCAGACTTTTGCGGTTTAAAAGCAGCTTTCAGACAACCTTCTGCGTTTCATAGGCGTCCTTGGCTGATTGCTGGCAGATCACAGCAAGCCAAATGAGGCACTTCATTTTTTTGAAAAATTCACACTTAATTATCGTACCTTTGCGCCCCTATGAGAAAATCGTCTGGCCTTATTCACCTTTTTGCTTGTTTTCTGGGATTCTCCGCGTGCAAGAGCGCTTTTGAAAAAACCCGAACCAGTGGTAATGGAGAGTTGATCCTCAATACGGCTTTCAAATACTACGAAAAGAAGAATTATCAGCGTGCCTTAACGCTATTTGAATTGGTTATCAACACATTACGTGGAGATGCGAGGGCAGAAAAAGCATATTATGAATATGCTCAGTGCCACTATCAAACCAGACAATATCTGTTGGCTGCTTTTTATTTCAAAAACTTTTCCAACACCTTCACTAATTCACCACTTCGGGAAGAAGCGGCTTTTATGTCGGCCTATTCCAATTATCAGATGTCGCCTTCATTCCGCCTGGAACAAAGTGCAACCATTTCGGCGATTGAGGAGTTTCAGGTGTTTGTGAATTTGTTCCCTAATTCCTCCAAGGTAAGCCAATGCAATGAGTTAATTGATGAGCTCCGCCGGAAACTGGAACAAAAGGCTTTTGCAGAAGGACAATTGTACTACGATCTCAATCAATTTCAATCTGCGGTAATTTCATTTGATAATCTGCTGAGAGACTATCCTGAAAGCCCGGATGCTGAGCGTGTTCGTTATTTGATTGCCAAAGCTGCTTTTTTACTGGCAGAAAACTCAATTGTAGAAAAGAAAGTTGACCGTTACGCAGAAGCCATGACCCGTTGCGGTGATTTTCTGGAGAAATATCCTTCCGGAAAGTACGTTAAGGAAGTCAAAGAGATTCGAAAAAGTGCTGAATTAGCCCAAAAAGCCGTCAAGAAAAAACTTAAAAATGTCTGATACGCTTTACAGGCACAGACGCTTAACCATACATGCAATTGGCCCTCGGGCCATTCACCAACCGATATAAAATGAGCGATATCAAAACCAAAGCACAGGGCCTTGACCCCAACGTTCAACCACGCGATGTGCTGGAACTGGTGGAAAAAACCGGCAACATCTATGAAAGCCTGGTGATTGTCAGCAAACGCGCCCGTCAAATCTCCAGCGATTTAAAATGGGAAATCCAGCGTAAACTGGAAGAATTTGCCATTCATACCGACACTATTGAAGAAGTTCAGGAGAACAAGGAGCAAATTGAGATCTCCAAATTCTACGAACGTCTTCCCAATACCGCCATCATTGCTGCGCATGAGTTCCTGCAGGATGATATTCAATGGCGCTACACGGAAAACAAGGATTAATTCCCGATTGATTTTTCTGAATGAACATGAGTCATCACGAGTATCGTGGTGGCTTATGTTGCATTTTACTATAGAGCAGTTGGAACCACAAAGTCATGGAGGGCACAAAGAGTTTTGGTGTTTTGGTGTTTTGGTGCTTTAGTGTTTTGGT
>DLXL01000236.1:0-2736 GCA_003448025.1 Saprospirales bacterium
GGAATACCCTTCATACCCGGAATAACCCTGATCATCCTTTTTTTTGCCTTTTTTAGTTGATTTAGCCCCATTTACTACAATGGAGCGCTCCTCATCGCCGCCTGTAACCTCCACCTGCACCGAAGTATTGTCTCCCCGGTTTTCGCGGATGAATTTGTCTACATCAAAATTTTCGGCAGCGGGGCCTTTTTTGATAATGGTTTCTGTACTTTCCGTACCATCGGCATCAACGGTGCGTTTGGTAATGACAATTTTTTTATTGCTTTCCTGTTGAGCAAAGAGGGATGCCAGACACCAGGGAAAAAGCAATAATGTGGTGACTAGCAGGAGGTTACGGGTTGTTTTCATAGACAAAAAGATGTGGAAGGTGAGCGCTGCTGCTTTACATTGGCCTGGGGGTAATAAAAGTGGGAAACAGAATTTACCGCAACTATTGACAAGTGCGATGCAACGAAGTTGCAGGAAAGTGATTCTTTTACTGAAAATTTTTTACTATTTTCACCTTACTTTAACTATGATCAGTATCATTGATTGGCAACCGGAATATCAGAAAGACTGGAGAGGACTGAACCTTGCCTGGATTTCAAAGGATTATGAAGTGGAACCGGTAGATCTGGAAACCCTGGACTACCCGGATAAATACTTTTTTCAGGGAGGTGGCGCCATTTTGCTGGCACAAAGGATGGATACCGGTGAAATTGTGGGAACTGTTGGCTTACAGCCTTTTGGAAACGGGGTGCTCGAGTTATGTAAAATGACCGTTGCAGAGCATGTTCGCGGGCTGCACATAGGCGATAAGCTGGGGATGGCCGCATTGGATCGCGCACGCACACTCGGGGCGAGCAAGGTGTTTTTATTGTCTAATGCAGCCAAAGCCTACCAGGCCATCAATTTATATTACAAACTGGGATTTCGTTGTGTGGCGTTGAATAGTACGGAGTTCAAACGTGCAACTATTCAGATGGAGATATGCTTTTAACGCCCGAAATGGTAACTCAGGTAAAGCACCCGAATAGGCTGGATACGAAATTCGATAAGTTGGTTGTTATCATATATTATTACGCCATTGCGTTCGCTCTGAGATTCGGCAAAGTTGAAAGCCCCGGAAAAATGGGCTTCCAGTCCTATGCTTAGTTGGCGCAATATGAAGTACCTGAAGCCTGCCAAAACTGCCACCCCAAAAGCTCTTTCTGCATAGGAGCCATCGTAAGATTCAGAAATAAAGGATGGCGCCGGACCTGTCGGATCGGCTTCTGTGCGGTATTCTCCATTGGTCCATTTGTAAAAACCAAACGCCTCGGCCCCGAAATAGGCGCCCATACGTTTGCGTACAAATTGCTGTTCAATACCTAGCGACAAGCCCAGGTGCTGGTACCTGCCATAATAATGACGTTGAAAGGAAGTATCTGGTGTGGCAGGATTAAAAAAAGGAATAGAACTGTACCCATCATAATACGATGTAGATTTTAGATGGCTGCGCACAACGGTTTGCCGATGGCGCTTCGGTCCGAAATAGGGCCCTCTGAACCGGACCTTAAAAAGGAAACTTGCTCCAACCTCACCGGCAATGTAAGGAACAGCATCAATACCAAATTCCATTTTGCGCAACAAGGTTTTGGTTGGCAGCGAATCATTTTGAGCCATTATACAGGCCCCGTGAAGCAGGAAAAAGAACAGCAGTATTTTGTGTTGGCGCATAGGGCATCTTTCTTCTGAAGGTATAAAGCTTGACCCAAGGTACAAATACTTGGCAAATTCCTTTGGGAAATACTTTTCCCCGGATGCATACGTGCTATTCTGCTTTAATCCACTTTTGCTGCCACTTGTGATCCAGGCCAAGTACGTACATTCCTTTGGGCCATTTGGAGATATCCAGCATAGCAGATGATTGAAGCCTTTGACTATACCAAAGCCTGCCTAAAAGATCAAATACCTGAATCAGGTGTGTATCCTCATCTGGCAAACGAATTTCCAAAGAGGTGGTTGCCGGATTAGGGAGGATAAGGAAATCAGGTTTTGGTCCAGTTTCCTGATTACTGCTGATGATCTGGCCACAACGCCACTGGCTGAAGTCCTGGCTGGTTTCCACTTGCCATGCCTGAAATGCGTCAAAAGTTTCTCCAATGGTAGCCCACTGAAGTTGTTCTGCCGGAATAAGGGCGAGTGAATCCATAACCATTTTAACTTTTTGGAAGAATAGTGGTCCATACTCGCGTTGATTGGTCATGATGCGGGTTATATAAAACCGATTGGAGGGCCATAGTCCGTTTTGAATGCTGTCTACCTGGCCCTGGATAAGATCTATAATAGCCTGCGCATCGGCAAGAGAATCCAACAAAGGCGCACAACCGGTACCAAGGCACCAAAGGTTTTGGTCGGGGTTGTGATGGTAAAAGTTATCAGGTGCATCTGGCTTAAATACCCCAAAGTCGTTCAGGTCATTGGAATGGGGTGGAAAACTACCGGCTCCGGTAATGATGCTGCATTGCCAACTGTTGCCGTAGATGTTGCCTACTACTGGATTTCGATATTGCTCCCAGTCGATGGGTTGGATATTGGGATTGGTGGTGTAATAAATACAGCCACCCAGGTGTGTGCTGGGGTTAGCACCACAGGAATCGAGCAGATGGAATAAGTCGGCAATATTGCGTCCACCATTGTTTTTAGAACGCGGATCTATCTGAATATTGTCGTTAAAGGGTGATGCATTCAATAATTTAAAAATATTGGTACCGG
>DLXL01000236.1:2965-7508 GCA_003448025.1 Saprospirales bacterium
TTGGCCATTTGCAACACATTGGCCTTGGCTTTCTGGTAATTCAGGGGAAGCTGCAGGTTGTCGTTGGGCTCGTTGTGGGAAACGAAGTGGATGTACAATTTGGGTTGAGCGGAGAGTATGGAAGCAGAGAAGGAGAGGGAAAGGAGGAATACTTTGTAGCACATGTTTAGTATGGATTTTAGGCTTAGACATATTTGCCCATGAAAGGATTAATTTGTGCTCTAAGTGTATTGTAAAAATGCCATTTGGGTCGGTAAAAGTTTTGTTTATCGAAAATTCGCCAGTTTATTAGTTTGGTTTTAATCATAAATTCAGATTAATCGTTTAATGTTTATCGGTAATGGAACTGGCGATTTGGGATAGGTAAAGCTGTGTGTAAGTGCGCCAATGGTTATGGTAAGTTCTTTTTAAATGCGCAACTGTTCCTATCGAAAATTTGCCAATAGATAGTCAATCATTAAACTTTATCATAAACTTATGAAAGAAAAAACCGCTTATGAAACACTGGTCAATGCATTGTCTCTTAATTATATCAATAATTCACTCAAAAACATCATAATAGATAATAAACATCACGAGGCATACGGGGATATATTAAACAAGCCCACCCCCATGCACTCCTATCCTTTCTCCAGAAATATTGTCATTGTAGGAGCTGGGGCATCTCATAATGCATGCGGAGAGATTAAATTGGCTAAACAAGCAGGAGAGCACCTGTTAGGTCAGTTTTCAAAAATCAAGGACCTTATTGATGGAGAAATCAAGTCGTTAAGCAGAATATACCAATTGAAAGAGGAGGATTTCGAAACCAAGCTTTTGGCCATCAATAAATTTTATCCAAAGGATCTTAAAAGGGAACTTAAGGAATTGTACGATCACAGATACTATCCAAGTCTAACCTACGAGATTATTGCACATTTATTTAAGCATCGATTTATCGACGCTATTGTTAACTTTAACTTTGATGAAATACTGGATCGGGCCATTGAAGATGAGCTTCAGCCCTATGAGTATGATAAAATCATTTCAGATGGTGATTATGACCAGCTGGATACAACCTCTGAAATAGGACTTAAGCGCCCAATTTATATTAAACCTCATGGTACAATTAGCCACGAGTCTACCTTGAGGTTTACGCGGGTTGACTATTTTTTAATGCCGCAAGGCATAGAGTCAGCCTTAATTGAGCTGATTAAAGCTCATGTGAATCTGGTAAATACCCAGGTTCCAGTTAACCTGATTGTTGTTGGATATAATATGCAAAGCGCAGAGTTTAATCATATATTACAAGATAATTTACCGAATAATTCCAGGATTTTTCATTTGACCCCTGAGAAGCTGGCGGAGTCAGTATTACCTGATTGGCAAAAGGAAAAAGGAATTAAGTACATTCATTCCTCAGAATTCCCCTATACAGGTATAGAAAAAGAGTCTTACAACCTTGATGGGGTAATGCATAGGCTTTGGAATGATATAAGTGATAATTTTGAAACACGGTTTAAACCCAGAGGTATTGATCGTCATATTTTGTTAACCAAGCTATTTCAAAGTAATGATTTGAAACATAGCAAGGAACAAATTCATCAATACATTCAAGACAGAACATTCTTTGAGTTTGCATTGTCATTGTTTAAATATAAAGGTTTCATGAGCGTTGTTCAACTGAGTGAAGATCGATTTGGTAAGTACCTAAATCTTTACAGGAAGAATTCGCCAAATGCAACGGTGCTGGACTTTATTGATAAGTTTAAAATTAGTGATTTCGCATATGGAAAAAAAGCTTTTAGAATGCACGAAAATGGAAACGAAAACGCATTAATCTTAAATAAAAACCAGTTTGATGAATTTATTAACGATAAAGGGAAATATTGGAAGCGCTATGTTTCTAAGTCTATTGCAGATCGTTATGAAGAATTAGCTAGAGACCGAAATGAAATGCATCCGCATGACAGGGTCAAGAATATTTTTCTGGAAGGTGATGAAGAGGTCAGTCCCAAGTATTCCAATATATATCAAAACCTCTTTTCAAAGCCGATTCTGCTGCCAACTAAGTTGTCATTAAATTATCATACTGCACACTTTATTAAACATGAATTCTGTGATACACTTTTCTGCGTTGCAGAAACAGGTGAATGGTTGCTTAAGGAGTTTGAGATGCTTTCAAAACTAAAGCAAATTTATCTAATAATTGCTGATGATACTTATCAGTCAGACTTGGAACAGGCTTTTGGCGCTCCAACAAGTAATTGCAAAATACATATACGACGCCTTGATTGGTGGTCGCATAACCAACATATGTCTATATTTCTACAGGGCATTGAGGATAAGAAAAGTAATGGAAAAAATAAGCAACATAATTATGAACTGCCATGGCTGGATTATCACTTCAATGCAATAGCCGCTATTTACTTTAATAGATCTTTTAAAAACTCTTTTATAAACCCAGTATTGTTGACTGGTAAGGATGCAAAAATTCCGATAGAATCCTTTGTGGCATATTGGCTAAAAACCGTATTAAACAGGAATGTAAAGCTGGAAGATGTAAAACTCGACCGATTCAAAGTGTTACATTTATAATCTGAGGCAGGAAGCTGATGTGTCTGTATAATCATTTTTGCACAAATACATCAGCTTCCTGAAACAGCATTAATTTTTCGCTCCTGGTGCAGTATTCTTGGGCTTACTGTCCAGCTTTTTCTTCATCGGAGCGGCCTTGTTCCAGCCTTGCTTTTTGATGAGGTCTTCAAACATTTTGTGTAACTCCTTCAGTCCTTTCGGAGCGCCAAATATTTCTCCCACCTGCTTGTACTTTCCATCAAGTTCGAGAAATACAACAGTGGCAGAGGCGTCCGCAATGGGATCTGCCGGATACATATCGTTGAGTTGCAAAAAGCCAATACTGCGCGCTTTTTCCCGAAGGGCTTCCAGCATGTCAGGGCTGATTTTTCCGCGCTTTTTGCCCAGGGGCTGGGTGTGCGCAATGCCTTCCCACTGTATGGCTCCATTGGCAAAAATGGTTACGGTATAGGTTGGGCACTTGCCCAAGCAAGCCGTTTTTTTGAATCCCGCAACCGGCCTGATGGAGTCGTGACACATGGATTCCTTGTTGGGAAATACGGTGAGTTGTTTACAGGTTTTGGTCCCCGTATCGTGGTCTGTACAAGGCATACAGGTACTCATGGTTGTACATTCCTTGTTGGCTTTTTCCTGTAGTTCTTTCCCATATGTTTCTGCCACCTGATGACAATAAACGGTGCTTTCCATGGCCGGAGCCTTGGCCGGATTTTTGGGGTTTTGTGCCACAACCGGGCCGGATAGCATCAGACAAAGTATCCCGCAAACAAGGATAGGCAAGGATGGAAAAATGGATTTTAGCATGGTAGGTTTGATTAAGGTGAACGGTCAAAGGTTGGTTACGGATTTACACGGCGGCGGCCTGACCACACCAAACCGCATCTAAAGGTACGTCGTGCGACTCTGTTGGCAATGCTGTCACTATTTGAAACGGATAACAAACGCCAACTTTATATCCACGTGGTTGGTTGCCGAGAAATAAATCATAGTACCCTGCCCCATATCCCAGTCGATTGCCCTGGATATCGAACGCCAATCCGGGCACCACAAACAGGTCGTACGCACCCGTGTACACCTGCCCGCCCGCAGGGTGCGAGGTGCCAAAAATGCCTGGCTCCAGTTCATCCAAAGATCGCAGGACGAGGTGCTCTAGTTGCCGCCCTTTGAGCGATTTTGGCGCTACGACGGTGATGCCTGCCTGAAGAGCCTGTTGAATGAACGGACGCACATCCACTTCATCGCCCATGGGCAGGTAGGTATGCACCACGCCGGGTTGATGCTCCAGGGTCCAGGCCCAGAGTTGGTTGCAAATGGCCTGGTCCAGCAGGGTTTTTTCCGCGGCTGGCATGGCAGCCCGTGCGGCCAGCATTTGCTGACGAAGAATTGGTTTATTGAGCATGCGTTATCACTTTAGTTGCCATTTTTCCATGAATTCAAGTCCCAAAAAGCCTTTGCTCAGACTAATTCTGCAACTGTCTGACTGCTCTGCGAGCGCCTGGCTGTCACAGTCCAATTCCACATTTTTACCCTGATAATGGACCACCACATATGGCCGGTGCGCAGCGGAATCGGGTTTGCTGCAGCCCTTGCATCCACGGGAGCTGATAGGCAGCGTGATGTATTTTTGGGAAAAAGGCAGGTTTGCATTTCCGTAAAAGGCCAGAAAAAGAAGTATCACCGATACACTGGCGCTACTCCATACATCGGCAACACCCCACAGCCATATGGAACACCTAAATATCAATAGAAATAGTACAAAAGCCGAAAACAACACCACCCAGCCTGAAACCAGGGTGTTATCCAGCAAGCCCAGCAGCATACCGGTGCAAAGTATCCCGGCAATAGGAATCAGTTTGGGGATTAACGCCATGAGGCTAAGGTAGTGGAGTTTGATATGTTTTTATCCCCATCGCCAGGCCATGTATTTTCAGACCTATAAGGTTTCTAAAACCTACGGTATGTACACAAG
>DLXL01000245.1:0-5388 GCA_003448025.1 Saprospirales bacterium
TTTCAAGGCTTCAATAAATTTTTGTTGTTCTTTTTGACGTTTTACCTGCGGACGAATCAAAAAGAAGTAAAAAACGATAATGATTAGAAAAGGAAAAAGCATTCCAAGCAATCCGCTGCCGCCACCGGCTGGTGCTTGCAAAAGTGTGTGTAACATGTTGATTGTTATTTCGTGGTAAAGTTGAAACAAAAACGCACGTTCCCTGATACAGGAAACGTGCGCAAAGGTATGCTTAACCGTGCAAGGTTTTATAACTTGAATACATCATCCTTGATACCTCCGTTCACTTTTATCTCTGAAACTGTTACTTTGAATGGAACCGGAAAGACTCCGCTTATGGTCAGGACATGTGGAATCTTTACGCCATTCACCTCCTTGTAGTCCGACATGTCGACCGTTTGGATAGCCGGATTGCCATCCGGACCTTGATCCATGCTCACTTCTCTAAGCTTTAGGCTGGTTTTGGTGTCATAGTATTCCGTAATTGTTTCACCATCAGGTCGGATTACTTCAATAACGAAAGCCATGGCCCCATTTACCTCTTCCATTATTTTCAAGTTCAGTTTGTATCCACCGGTCTTGTAATCAGCCTCCTTGCAAATCTTTGCCTGTTCCTTCATGTCGGCAATAGATGCCTCATCGAGGTTTTCTACCTGACCCATGGCTGACTGGGTGCCGCTTTGGCCATCAAAAAGCTGTTTGTTCATCACCTGGCCATTCATACTCATCTCAACAAGTATTTTATTTCCACCTTTTTGGTAAGTAGTCAGGTTAAAAGACGGGCCGCGCATTTGCATGGTAGATTTCGTTTCCATGTCGGTAATCGTCACAATTTTGCCTCTGCCCCCAATAGCATTCAAATAGTCTTCAATGACCTGCTCGGCGGTAAGTCCTGCCGGCAGGGTTGTATTGGCTGTTTTAACAGGATTCCCGAAAGCATCATAAAAGTTGATTTTACCTTCAGCAGAAAATTGTTTCAAACGATCAGCCACATCATCCCGGTTACCTACTACCAGAATATGCGCTTTGTCCGGACGAATATACTTCCTGGACATAGCTTGAATTTCATCTGCAGTTACGCTTTGTAGTACCTCGAGATATTTCTCATAATAATCAGCGGGTAATCGGTAGCGGGCAGTATTGAGTGCAAAGGTGGCAACTGTTCCAGGCTCTTCCAGGCTCCGGGAAAAATTACCGGCCATTACATTTTTTACTACCTGCAATTCATCATTCGGCACTTTTTCATCACTCAGCCGTCGCATCTCTTTCAAAAATTCAATGATACTGCTATCAGTTACCGCATTTCTGACACTTGCAGATGCGTTGAACATTCCAACCAGTTTGTCTGGATTCAAAGAACTGCCAGCACCATAAGTCCAGGCATTTGTTTCCCGAAGGTTAAAGTTTAATCTGCTGTTAAAATAACCTCCCAAGACAGAATTGGCAACTCTGGAGCGGATGACATCGGGCGTTCCAGGTTGCAACTCCACCGGATAAGTAATATTGATAACAGATTGAACGGCGCCGGCACGGTGTACAAAATCAACGGTTGTCTTTTCCGGAGCACGTGGAATTCCATAAGTATGTGCAGGAACCGTCCCTTTTTCCCATTTGCCAAAATACTGTTTAGCCTGACGTTCTGCCTCAACTCGAGTAATATCCCCGGTAATGACCAAATAGGCAATATTGGGCTTGAAATAGGTATTATAGTGATTTTTTACCTGTTCCAGATTGATTTTACTCAATGTAGCATCCGTCATGATCTCACCATACGGATGATCTTTTCCATACCGCAATATAGAGGCAACATTACCTGCAATTGCATTAGCATCATCTTTTTGAGAGGCCAGAGCACTTTCTGCTCTTTTTTTGGCCTTGGCCATTTCCTCTTGCGGAAAGGTAGGATTCAGTAAAACATCCGACATCAGTGTCAGAAGCTTTTCACTATGCTTTTTCAGACAATTGCCGCTAACACCATTAGCATCAGAGAACAAACTGGCTCCTATAAAATCTACCTGTGCATCAATTTGGGCTTTAGTACGTGTTTTGGTGCCTTTGGAAATCAGTTCACCCGTAATATCCAGATAACCAGCAGCATCTTTTTCTAAAACCGGATCATAGTCTACAAAAATCCGGTAGGATACCTTGGGCAACTTGTGGTTCTCTACAAGGATTACGGTCAAACCATTATCCAGCCTAAAGGTTTCTGCTTTACCGATCTGCACTTTCGGTGCAGAACCTGGCGTAGGCGCACTCTTCCGAATATTACCTGTTGGAAGTGGAATTTGAGGAGCTTTGCTTACCCCTGCCACTGGCGGAGCCGGGGTTACAGATGTGCCGCTTACTGTATTGCCCGACTTGGGAGCACAAGAAGCAAGCAATATGGAAAAACTTATAATAAAAACAAGTAACTTGTTCATGTTCAAACAATTAAGATAAGGAAGTGAAGTTAGGGTTTGGCAGGTTGAGGCAACCAGTGAAGAATTACACGTGCATTATGGTTGTAATATTTAACCGCAGCAGCACGGATGTCTTCCCGGGTTACTTTGCGGTAGCGTTCCAACTCCGTATTGATCAGGTTGGCATCCCCATAGTACATATCATATTGTGCCAGACTTTCAGCGATGCCAGCCACACTATTGTTGGCAGTGACAAAATCGTTTTCTACTTGATTTTGAAGTTTCTGAAATTCATCTTCAGAAATCAAATTAGTTTGAACATCAGTGATTACAGCGTCCATACTTTTTTCCAAATCAAGAATGTCAACACCCAGATTGGCTACAGCGAAACAAATACTTGCACCTGGATCCTCTGTCTCAAAAGGAAATGCTCCGGCAAACACAGCTTTTTGCTGCTCATCCACTATGTTTTTTTGCATACGGCTGCTTTCCCCCTGACTGAGCAACATAGTCAGCATTTTAACGGCATAAAAATCCTTGGTACCCTGAGCAGGGATATGGTATGCGTAAACCAAGGCAGGTAATTGAACATTATCAAATACGGTATCCCGTGTGGCCTGTGTAATGGGCGGCTCCTGAGGAAATCTTCTCTGAATTTCACCTTTACCTTTGGGAATGTCTTTGAAATAGATATCAATCAATTTTTTGGTTTGTTCAATGTCAATATCGCCTGCAATACTCAGAATAGCATTGTCCGGACGATAGTAGTCCTTATAAAACTGTTTGTAATCAGCCTCTACCGCAGCATTGATATCCTCCATGGAGCCAATGGGTGGTGTTTTATAAGGGTGAACGCGGAAAAGGCGCTTCAGCGTTTCTTCTACAATCATACCATAAGGCCTGTTTTCGTATGATTGCCGGCGTTCTTCTTTTACCACCTGTCTTTGGGTTTCCACACCAACCTGTTCAACTTTAGCATGCAACATGCGCTCACTTTCTAACCACAAGCCCAGAGCCAATTGGTTGGATGGCAGTACTTCGTAGTAATACGTGCGGTCAAAGGAGGTGTTGGCATTGTTCATCCCGCCTGCTTCGTTGATGTAATCATCAAACTCGCCTCGCTTAATATTTTCCGACCCTTCAAACAGCAGGTGTTCAAAAAAGTGGGCAAAGCCAGAACGCTTAGGCTTTTCATTTTTGGAGCCTACGTGATACATCACGGAAACGGCAACAATAGGCGTACTGTGATCTTCATGCAAAATCACCTTCAGACCATTGGCCAGCTCGTATTTTACATACTGAATGTTTTGTGCGGATACCGTACACTGTATATAGGCAACCAACAACAAGAGAGAGAATGTCTTTTTCATGACTGGAATTGGTAAATTAAACTGCAAAATTCAGGATAGGATTTGGAATACTTTGGAGGGAATCGATTAAACATTTGACAGCTACTGCCAAATATCGTTTTTTACACCTTCACGATGAACTTAAAACGACAAACGGAGGACTATCCTGTTAAGATTGTCCTCCGTTTGTCGTTCGTTGCGTAAATACTATTTCAAAATGACACCACCTTTTACTTTAAACACTTGAACGCGACTTTTTAGGATGTTATCATGTGGATTATCCGCTAAAACCAGGAAGTTAGCTTCATATCCATCTGCCAGGCTTGCTATTTTTCGTTTTGGAAAAATAGCCTTTGGTGTGTTTTCGCAGAGAACCTTTAATGTCCAGGCATCATCCAGTTCTCCCAAACCGAACCAATAATTGAGTTCCATGCGCAAGCTACGCTGACTGTCGTCAGATCCCATTAAAGCTACAACTCCTCCATCCTTTAATTGCTTTAGTGCCTTTTTATGAAATTCCTGAACAGCAGTTCGATTGGCCGCGGATTGCCCATGGGAAAGCAAAAGCACAACAGGCGTTTTCTTTTTAGCGAGCATTTTGATATCGCCATCATTTAATGTGAATTTGCCGGGTTCGCCATTTCCATCCCAATTATGGCCGGGAAGGTTGGCAAAACCATCCACACCAATTTTTTGTCCCAGGCGCAAGTCTTCTGCCGTTTCCACCTGTGCATATACCCGGAGTCCGGATTTATGGGCTTTTTTAACCACTAACTTGGCTACTTCAGCAGATAAACCCTTACCTTCTTTTCCTCCGTTGTTTTGAACATCCATGAGGTAAATAAAGATCATTCCGGGGTTTTGCATTTTCAATTTATCCCAATTGGCAGCCAATGCCTCTTTGTTGTCAAGGAACCAATAGCCGTTTCCAAGCTGCTTTTGGCTTGTTTTCAGTTCAGCATATTTTTCGCCCCACAAGGCAGGGTTTTTGATTTTATTGGCAGGGCCTTCATATTCCAAAAAAGGATAGCCCAAAGTACACGTAATCACACCATTAGAGAAAATGGCATCTGGCGATGTAGGCTTATTCATTAAAGGAGCACTGGCAGACCGGCCCTCCTGAGTATTGCCGATAATTTGCAGGTAGTACACCCCTTCACCCAAATAGAGCCCCAGCGTATTAGCAGCAGAAGGGTTTTCAGAAACGCTTGAACAATGGGCATCTCCAAACGGGGGAATCACCCATTTACCCTCCAGGTCAATGATGGAGTCTACTTTGGATGGAGCCTTTTTACTCAGTACACCATTGATTGTGTACCAGTTAGCTTTAACGAAATCCTTTCCGTTAAACCATTGGCCATTTCGGAATTCGTATGCTTTTGAGGTGTTTTGTGCCTGTAGCACTGGAATCAGGCACAGCAATAACCCCAGAGAAATAAATATTTTTTTCATGTCAAAAATCGCGGCGAAGCGTGGTACGGTTGAAATCATTCAAATGAAGGCGCAAAAGTAGCCAGTATGCAACCAAATCAACAGTAATGTTAACATACTATTGAAGAAATAATCACTGCAACTTTTGAACCAAGTTCGACACACCACACATTGTAAGTCAATTAATAGATAGTATACAGAATTAGTTT
>DLXL01000245.1:5553-6222 GCA_003448025.1 Saprospirales bacterium
TTCGTATTGGAAGGTCTTGTTCATTTTTGTTGGATCAACCCTGCCAAAATATTTTATCCGCCCTGTGTACCTTCGCATCATGCAATTTGATGTGATCATTTCCGGTGCGGGCATTGTTGGTCTGGCTACTGCCCTGAAGATTAAAGAAAAAAAGCCGGATTGGCGGATTGCCGTATTGGAAAAAGAGCAACATCCTGCCATGCACCAAAGCAGTCGGAACAGTGGAGTTATCCATTCCGGTATCTATTACAGACCCGGTAGTCTGCGCGCAGTGAATTGCAAAAGGGGCTACGACCTCTTGCTAAATTTTTGCAGGACTCACCAGATTCCCCATGAAATATGTGGCAAAATCATTGTTGCCGTTGAACCTGCTGAAAGAACGGCCCTCGATAACATATACCAACGTGGTATTCAAAATCAACTAATTGGTATCAAAAAAATAAGTGGAGCAGAAGCACGGGAAATTGAGCCCCATGTGAACGCCGTGGAAGCAGTTTGGGTTCCTCAATCGGGCATTGTAGATTACGGAGCAGTTGCCAGGAAGTATGCCGAGTTGTTTGAAAAAATGGGAGGAGCCCTGTTTTTTCAACAAAAAGTACAGCAAGTATTGGAGCAAAAGGGTGGGGTAGTGGTGGAGGCTAACAATTCCTTTCAGGCAAGGGTATTCGT
>DLXL01000245.1:6390-14072 GCA_003448025.1 Saprospirales bacterium
AGGGTATTCGTTAATTGTTCCGGGTTATATTCAGATTATGTGGCCTTGCAGACTGGCATTGATCCTGGAATACAGATTCTTCCTTTCAGAGGAGAGTTTTATGATTTAACACCTGAAGCACACAGGTTGGTAAAGAATCTGATATACCCTGTTCCCAACCCGAATTTTCCGTTTCTCGGCGTACATTTTACAAGGATGATTCAGGGAGGCATTGAAGCAGGTCCCAATGCTGTGCTCGCCTTTAAACGGGAGGGGTATTCCCGTTGGGATATACATTTAAGGGAGTTGGCTGAAATCCTTGTTTTTCCTGGTTTTCGTAAAATTGCCCGTAAATATTGGCGCGATGGCTGGGCTGAAATGCAAAGGAGTTATTCCAAACAGCATTTTGTCAAAGCCCTTCAACGACTTATTCCTGAGATTCGGTCAGAAGATCTCACGCCCGGCCGTTCAGGAGTTCGCGCTATGGCATGTGATGCAGCAGGCAACCTTCTGGACGACTTTCTGATCCTGTCTAAACCGGGGGTAATTAATGTGTGCAACGCTCCAAGTCCGGCTGCTACAGCATCTCTGGCGGTGGGAGAAACAGTTGCAGCAAGGGTATTGGAACAATGCAATTGACCATTCATACAAGTCCTGCTTTTCAGCCTGAAAAAGACTACATCTGGCATGTTGTCTTTGGCGAAATATTAGGCATAAGCTATCAGGTTGAACCATCTAAAGTCAACACCCATACATTTTCACTACCCAATGGAAACCAGTTCCAAATCCCCGATGCTTTTGCTTCCTTGTCGGCTGATATGGAGGGGGATTATCACCTGGAAACCCACACAGCGGTTGAACCAACCTTTGATCTTTTTGCCTTTTGCTTTTTCATGCTTACTCGCCTGGAAGAGCAAAAAAAAGTGGATAGGGATCAACACGGACGTTTCCCTGCGAGGTTGTCCTGGGCTGCCAGGCATGGGTTGTTGCATCGCCCGGTAGTAAACGAATGCGCAGAATGGCTTTGGAACAAGCTTTTACATTTGGGCTGGACAGAACCCCGTAAACAAAGGGATTTTCAATGGCAATTCAGTTGTGATGTTGATCATCCAAGACTATGGTGGTCTTTGACTGATCGACTTAAAACGGTTGTCGGGTCTGTTATAAATCGCCAAAGCATAAACGAAGCCTTTTACTGGCTGAAAAATCCTGCTATGTTTCAACCAAAAGCCAGAGACCCGTTTGATGTTTTTGACGAGTGGATGGACCTTTTTGAGCAACATGGCCATAAGCTGCAGTTCAACTTCCTTGGTGATCGCCCTAAATCCAGCGATTGTTGGTATCAGGTAAATCATCCATTCATTGTTCATTTAATGCAAAGAATTGCCCGGCGTGGCCATGTCATTGGTTTTCACCCGAGTTATGAAGCTTTTGAAGATGAGGCTGTATTTAACAGAGAGCTTCAATCCATACAAGCCATTGCCCCAAGTGCTGTTGTATCGGGCAGGCAGCATTACCTGCGTTTTTCCAACCCTCGAACCTGGCAAATGTGGGAAGAGGCCGGATTAAAAATAGATGGTACATTAGGCTATGCTGAATCCGATGGCTTTAGATGTGGTATATGCCATGATTATCCGGTGTTTGATGTACAAAATCGTGTGACCCTTAACCTTAGAGAACAACCTTTGATCCTAATGGATGTAACACTGGCTCAATATCAGTCTTTAACACCGGAACAGGGGCTGGAAAAAATTGCATACTACCACAGCGTGGTAAAATCCTATCAGGGTACCTTGACCCTACTTTGGCACAACTCCTCCTGGAATACGCCTTCCTGGGAGCCATGGAAACGCGTGTTGCTGGAAACTTTGCAACTTTGATCTTCCTTGACTGGCAACTTTTTGGCAAGAAAAACGGCGAAAAACCCTTTGTTTTTCAATTCATTAGCAATCTTAGAAAAGGATTTGCTTTATTTTGGCTATCGTTAACAGCCAGGGTATTTTTTAGGCGGGGTCCACATGCATACTTTTGTCCCATCATTCTGACTATTGCAGATTAACTCAATCAACATTATCTCATCTAAAACGGTTTCCACTCAATGAAACAAGCATCTTCCCTCCTCGCTTTCTTTCTGCTTTGCTCTTTCGCAGTGAATGCCCAAAGCGGCCCGGTGATGACTTTCCCAACCACCACTATCGATTACGGCAAAATTGAAAAAGGAAGCGATAAAGTTCGCAAATTCTCTTTCACCAATACCGGTAATGAGTCACTCGTGATCAAATCTGCAAAAGGTTCTTGCGGATGTACGGTTCCAACTTACCCACAGGAGCCAATCATGCCTGGTGAAACTAAAACCATCGACGTGAGCTACGACACCAACCGTCCAGGTGCATTCACCAAAACGGTTACCATCACAACAAACGAAACTCCAGAAACGCACACCCTCACCATCAAAGGTGAAGTTCTTGTGCCACCAGCTCAAGAAGCAGTACCTGCCAGCAATGGCGGTATCCGTCAATAAGAACTGATTGATTTTTGGTTTGACGATACGACCCTGCCGGTGCAACACCTGCAGGGTTATTTTTTTTGTCGATTATTTGCAACCTTTTTGCTGCTAATATTGTCTTTATATCTGATGTTTGTCGAATTATATAACAATTCCCCGAAAATCCTATACTTTCGTCCCGTCTTTACAAACACAATATTAGGCCATGAAACGAACCGTTACAATTAAAACATTACTGGTTTGTGCTTCCGTGTTGAGTTTAAGTGCATTCGCATTTGTAAATCTCAATCAAAAAGTTGTTTTTTCTCATTCCTTGCCCATTCTCACATCTGCACAACCCAAAGCAGAATCTGAAGACATGGATGCCGATCGCGAACTTCAAGTCCCAGATGTAAGTGTCATAGGCCGGGTGTACGGCATTGCTCAAAAATTATGGGACAAGGCAAATTAAGCCCACCTGTAATTTAGTATACGAAACCCGATATTGATTATTCAGTATCGGGTTTCGTGTTTCTAACCCTAACTTTGTGACTTCAAACTTGACTAATGGCTGAACCTAACTATATTATTATTGGACGGACCCGTAAGGCTCATGGGCTTACAGGTGAATTAAAAATAAGCATTGAGGACCGTATTGTGGAGGATTTCATGAAAAACGAACGGATTTTTATTGAAGTCAAAAGCGCCAAAATTCCGTATTTCATAGATCACGTACGAGGAGGCGGAGAGTTGATTTTAAAACTTGAGGAAGTAGATGACCGCGATGCCGCCATTGCGCTACAAGCACGGGACATCCTGCTGCGCGAACAGGATATTCTGCCCGACCACCTGCGTGAATTCGAACCAGAGGAAGAAGAGGAAATGCAGTATGGATACCTCGAGGGCTATCAACTTTTGGATCAAACCATTGGCGAAATCGGAATGATCAAAGAAGTATTGGAAATGCCGCAACAAGAAATGGCATTTCTGGATTATCAGGGCAGGGAGTTACTCATACCGTTAAATGAGCAACTCATTCTGAAAATTGATGAAGTGCAGAAGCAAATCCTGATGGATCTGCCAGAGGGCTTGCTGGATTGATCTGCAAACAAAAACCTCCATCCGGTCAAAGGCCGGATAGAGGTCGGGAGTTGTTTTCTTCGATTTCGATGTGTTATACAGGGACCGTAATTCCTACGGTATTTCGTTTTCAAAAAGCTCCTGGGTGGTTTTTTAAGGAAAAATGAAGGTGTATTGATGACTAAAGGGCCGCTCTCATGGTCGCCTTTTCTTTCGCTTACGCGTAGTTCTTAGTTTTCAAATGGCTTTTCAGGATTCAGATTCAAATGGTTAAGAAACAGGATAGTGTTTGTCTGGTTTTTTGTAGTGCTTTCCTGTGGGTCTGAGGTGTCTTCATGTGGCCATCTGCGGCCATGCTGTATATAGAGAGGGTTTGTTTCCCTTTTTAACCTGGCCCCCGGCAGCGCTCCGTGATTTCACCTTTTTCCTGCTCGGCCTTTTTGGGTGGAGCGCTGCTCGGGGGTAGTTTGGGCAAACTGTGCCAGGCCGCTTTCATGTGGTCCTTCCGGTCTACACTCGATTCTGACAGTCTTCTCAAAAACGTTTCGACTTTCCTATCCGTTTTTGTTGATACAAAGGTGGGGGCAACTTCAGCCTGATGCCAAACACAGAAAATCAGATCACTTCCAAATAGTCCAAATGTTTTGTGAATTTTGTGCATCCCATTTTGCCACAAAAATCTCAATCAATTGATTATCAAATAGTATTGAGATACCCAACTTGACATGTACGCCAGTCCACTGCTAAGAACACTACAGTTATTATCTGCGGATGAACTTGAAGCACTGCATTTATTTGTGGCTTCACCAATATTTAATGTAGAACGGCCTGAGGAAACCTTAGAGCTGTTTGAATATATTAAGCGTTTTTACCCCAAGTTTGACCACCCCTCGCTGCACAGAGATATTGCAGGAAAGCGCTTTTTCCCACATAGTGCTAATCCTGTAGGGGCTCTCCAACGTACGATGGCGCAGCTGCTTGCCATCGTACGGAATTTTGTAACATTCCGCTATGCGATGCTTAGGGATGCTGATGAGCCTAATGGCACAGCTCTTTTACACGAGGTGCAGCAAAAAATTGCTTTAATGCGCTTTTACAGCGAGCGCATTTTTCAGCCTGATGTGCCACAGGCGCCGATGCCACCTGTGGAAGAAACGGGCCGTAAAAGCAGAAAGACAGAAAACTATTTCGAAAACCTGAACAATCAGGCCAGGAAGGAACTGGACCAAACCCTTGATTTCACAGATTTTGATGAATATGAATTCGCTGATTTTCATCAATTCCGATATCTGGTTGAACAGGAAAAAGCTTTTTATGAAGAGCGAAACAGCGAACGGGGTGGAGATAAAAACCTGTTGGCTGCTACCGAGCAGCTGGATACTTATTATCTGATGGCTAAGCTGGATCAAATGTGCAGACTGATCCATTATCAACGAATGTGGCGCCTTTATGAGCCTGGATCCGAAGAACATAAGCATTTTACGGCCAATCGGGATACAACTGTACAGATCATGCGAGCATTGCGTGCCAGCGGTTTTTTTCAACAGCCTGCACTTGCCATATCCTGCACTATGTTGGATTTTATGACTCAGGATGATGTAACAGAGGCCGAACGATTGTCAGAAAATTTTGAAGCACTATTGGCACAATACCCCGGCGTTCTGCCTGGAATCAGGGTTCAGAACATGCGCATTATGATTCGTGGATTTTGGCCGGCGAGGTACAGAGAAACGAAGGACCCCCGGTTTTTAGAAAAGATCTTTTCCATGCAACAGCAACAGTTACAGCAGTTTAGCGCGAAAGATCTTATGCCAAGTACCCATTTCCAAAATATGCTGCTTACCGCACTCAAGCTTAAGAAAATAGATTGGGCCGAGTCTTTTTTTAATCGTTATAGGGGATCCATAGGTGGCTTGATTGACGACACCCAAAAAGCCTTGCTGTTAGACATCGCCCAGGCGGCCATTTACTTCAGTAAATCTGACTTTAACAAGGCCGCCGATACCTTACCCCACTACCTGACCTATGGTGGTTTGGATGATATTTACTTGTATGCCATTGCGGCCACACTGGATGTCAGAATCCGGTATGAACTAAATGACCTTGATGATGAATATGGAGAACGAATGGTTCATGCAACAACAACCCGGTTAAGGAGGGAGGATAGCTTGCCGGCACATAGACGTTCGGAGCGACTGCGTTTTTTTCCGCTGGCCAAGGAATTGTACAAGCTAAAGGTATTACGTAAACAGGATAGAAAAGCCAATATAAGCAGCCCCCTTGACAAATTCAGGCTTCGATTGGATCAGGAGATCGTGGTGGATTGGGAGTGGCTTGAAGAAAAATATGCTGAATTCCTTAAAACTGAAAATAAATAAAGGCCTGGACTTCGGAAGATTTTACTTGCATAACCAATGCAATAATAGCAGTGAGTAATACCGCCTTGCCAAGTAAAGGCAGTGATGTTGCCGCTTTTTGAGCGCTTAACTCCATGGATTTGGGAAGGAAATGCAATCCAAATCCAATTAACATCCAGAATAAAACGCCGCTATACCCAATAAAAAAGTCCATTAAGAACTCCGGTCGAAACTCAAAAGCTATTTGACGGAGCATCTCGCCTGCTTTTTCCATACCTGGAGCCCGGAAGAAAATCCAGCAAAAACACACAAAGTGAAAGGTCCAAACAGCAGCAAATGCCTTCCTTATTGGACCTGAAGAGCCCGGAAAAACGCTCCTTACCCACTTTTCAATAGCTAAGGCTATGCCGTGTAATGCCCCCCAAATAATAAACCTTGATGCCGCTCCGTGCCATAAGCCTCCCAGTAACATGGTTGCCATCAGATTGAAGTTAGTGGCCAGGGATGTCCGGTCACGGTTCCAAAGGGCTGGTACTACTACAATCATAAAAACAATGAACCAAAGTGCCATCCACCACCATTCGCCGGAAAGCATCTGGTAAACGGAATACCCAAAAGTAAAAGCAAAAAAGCCTCCCGTTACCAACCAGGTTGCCACACTTTGACCACGGTTGCCTCCCATGGGAATATACAGATAATCTCTCAACCAGGTAGACAACGATATATGCCAGCGGCGCCAAAATTCTGTGATGCTGAGCGATTGATAGGGGGAATCAAAATTGATTGGAAACTTAAAACCCATTAATAAAGCCAAGCCAATGGCCATATCAGAGTATCCTGAAAAGTCGCAATAGATCTGCATGGCGTAGCCATATGCCGCAAAAAGATTCTCAATTCCGGTATATTGAAGAGGCGAGTCAAAAACCCGGTCTACAAAATTGACACTGATGTAATCGGAGATGACTGCTTTTTTAAATAATCCGGTGCAGATAAGGAAAAACCCGCGACCAAAATCCTCCCTCGATACAAAAACCGGAATGCGAATTTGCGGCAGAAAATCTGCGGCCCTGACAATCGGACCAGCCACCATTTGCGGAAAAAACGTTACAAAAAACGCATAGTCCAGCATGTTGTCCAATGCTTTGAGTTGACCACGGTACACGTCGATGGTGTAGCTAAGCGATTGGAACGTAAAAAAGGATATTCCTGCCGGCAAGAACAAATAACGTGGATCGTAAGGCTTGTCCAGCGCTTCACAAAACATTTCAGAATACAGATTGTATTTGAAATATACCAGCATACCCAGATTTACAATCAGACTGATGACCAGAAATGCCACTTTGCCCCACTTGGTTTTGGCCTGCTCCATCCAACGGGCCAGACTAAAATCCACCACAACAATTAATACGTGTAACAACCAGAAGATTCCTGCGCACTTGAAGTAAAAAAACAGGGAAAAGACGGTTACCCAGGCAATACGAAGCCTGTCGCGGCGCATCAACATTTGATACACCGCATAAAATCCGATAAACAGGAATAAAAAAAGCCCACTGCTGAACAGCAAGGGCGATACTGTTTCCCATTGCCCAACCTCATTTTTAATGAGCGGACTTTTGGTCAATTCTTCCAGTATTTTGTTCAGGTCAAATTCAAACACGGCGCGAAGGTAAAGCTTGAGTCATGGCTCTGTAAACGATATCCGGAAAATTATTGCTGCACCGGTTTGATCAATAAGGCCGTACTATTATTCCTTACCACTACAAAAACGTTTTGGCCATTTA
>DLXL01000245.1:14182-14768 GCA_003448025.1 Saprospirales bacterium
CACAAAAACGTTTTGGCCATTTAGTTCGATCAAGCTGATTCGCCGGATTTGACCATCTATCCTCAAATTTCCAAGCGTATAGGCATTCATATTGCCTCCTGAACCCAATTGAAGCACCTGACCGTAAGAGGCATCATATCTGCCCATTTCAATATTACATTCAAAAAAATTACCCCCGGACAACACTTCTGTTTTTCCATCCCGATCTATGTCAAAAGGACAAAAGGCATTCAGCGTAGAAAACTGTGCGGATGCGGGCAAAGCATGTGGCACAAAGTTCAAACCGCCGGTGTTTTCAAACCAATAGCTTGTAAACGTATCAGCCTTGCGCTGTTTCGCATTGGATAATGCCTGTTTGCCAAACACTTCCGGAGCACTGGCTTTGGCAAAATCTCTGGCATACAGGTATTTCTTTTTTAATGAAGGGATGGTTTTGGTGTATTCTTCAAACGTTGCAAAAGGGATTTCCCTGTCCTTTAAATAATAAGTAAGGACCTGATCTATCTGGCCATTCTGGTCTATATCTCCAGAGTAGAGCTTTAATGGTTTATCCGGGGTAGGGTGGAAGCGGCCATTTTCACCGGCG
>DLXL01000245.1:14907-18005 GCA_003448025.1 Saprospirales bacterium
AGCGGCCATTTTCACCGGTATTCCCGGCAAGAATGTCTATATCGCCATCCTGATCCATATCCAACGCCAGACTGACATTCCACCAGCCGGCCCATGGGTGAATGATCATTTTTTTAAAGGAACCTCCCTGATTTAAATACACGGTCAATGGTTCCCATTCCATGGCCAACAGCAAATCCAAATCTCCATCCAAATCCAGGTCAATCCATTGTCCGTTTTTAACCAGGCCTGCCTGCTGTAAACCATCCGTTCGATCTGGAGGAACTTCTGCGAATTGTCCATTTCCTTTATTTTCAAACAGATAGGAAGTGGGCGTAAGTCCATAATTCCAGGGCTTTGCTCTGGCCCCAATGAATACATCCTTCAGGCCATCTCCATTAAAATCAGCACTACGCACACAGGAGGCCGTGGCGAATGCTCCCGGAAAATCTCTACGCTCAAATTGACCATTTCCCATATTCAGGTAGTAGCGCTGTTTCATGGCCTCATCTTTTGCTTTCCATTCATTGCCTCCGGCTGCAACCAATAAATCCAGATCACCATCACTGTCCAGATCCACCCATTCTGCGTCTACATCCTCAAAAATACTGTCGCGCAACACAGCATCCGGTGTTTGAAGGCGCAATTCTGCCGCTTGAGTTTGTATATACAGAGCGCTTTTGCCGAATTTACATGAACCAAAGAATACGTCGTCCAGTCCATCCCCATTGGCATCTCCAACGGCCAGCGCCGGGCCTTCAGCGGAAACCATGTGTGGAATCAGTGCTTCCCGGTTAAATTCAATAAAGGGGTTTTCAGTGTGACAATAATCCAGCCCTGAAGAGGCCGTGATGTCCATAAATGCAAAGGGCGTATAAGGTGATTTCGCCAGGGCGTTGAATGAGAACATGGGCAAACCCGGTTTCCAATGCACTGTATTGGTCTGATTAAATGCGGGCCGCTGAAGGTTTTCATAACTGCGATCCGGCCAGACTACACAAACCGAATCCACCTCAGCGGGATCTCCAAGGCCCAGATAAATGGGCGTTTGCATACTGGATTGATAACCGCGAACAGGAAACGCTTCTGCGTTCAGCCTTTCTCCATTCTTTTTAAACACCCAAACCCGTGCGCCTATGGCATTTAGATTGCCTTTTGGTCCTTTTAACTCCAGCGATAACCATGCGTTTGCCCCCCCTTGTTCCCGGCTCAGGTTTTGATATACAAAAGGTTCATCTTCAATGTTATTGACCACCACATCGAGGTCTCCATCATTATCCAGATCTGCTGAAATAGCACCATTGGAAAAAGTAGGTTGATTATCGCCCACAAGCTCATGCCAATCATGGAATCGCAACTTGCCGGTATTGTAGAAGAATTTATTGGGGATCTTGATCCGTGGCATTTTCTCGACTATGGAAAGCTTGTCTTGCTGTGCCGCATTTGAATTAGCGTCTTTGCTTTCCTGAAAACGCATGTAATCCACATCATTCATGCGACGTGGAATGCCATTAGAAATAAACAGGTCTTTTTGTCCATCGGCATCAAAATCCATAAACAAGGCAGACCAGGACCAATCCGTGGCGCTCACTCCGGCATATTGGGCAATCTCCTGAAAATGCCCCCGGCCATCATTGAGTTGAAGTGCATTTCTGGCGTATTGGTTTTGATAACCATAGCCGAGCTTCATTTGATATACCGCGAAACCATCCTCACCCAGGGAAGCTTTGAGGATTTCCGGATCTTCCGGCTCCATGTCTAAAGAAAAAATATCATTCCAGCCGTCGTTATTGATGTCTGCAATATCAACACCCATTGAGAACCGACTGGTGTGCCGAATGCCTTCGGAAATGGACTCTTTAAAACTTCCATTCTGCTGATTTATATAAAGATAATCGTTCTCATGGAAGTCGTTCCCGATATACACATCCGGCCATCCATCCAGATTGATATCGCTCAGTGCAATACCTAACCCATAACCGGTAACGGTGCTTTGAATGCCTGTTTTTGGGGTGATATCTACGAATTTTCCGTCCCTGTTTTCTAGTATTTTATCACCTGAAAGTGGATGAAAAGTGCCTTCAAATTGTTTTTTAGGACCAAAAGTGCCATTTTGGTGCAGCGAATGATTGAGTTGAAATAAATCCAGATCGCCATCGCCATCGAAGTCAAAGAAGGCCGCCTGGGTACCGAAACCGACCAGATCAAGGCCGTATTCAGCAGCCTTTTCTTCAAAAACAGGAATCCCCTGTTTAATGCCCCTGCAAACCAGCAATCGATTTCGCCCTTTTATTGCCCTGTAGTCGCCAACCTGACTTACATAAATATCCAGAAGGCAATCCTGATTAATATCCACAACGGATGCGCCTGTCTTCCAGGCATTTTCTGGCAAAGGAGATGGATTGATATTAGACGGCGTGCTTACATCTTGAAACTTCAATCCACCTTGATTGATAAACAGCTTATCAGGCCCCATATTGGCCGTAAAAAACAGATCCGGCAGTCCGTCCTGATTAAAATCACCGGCGGCTATTCCTCCTCCATTGAAGAAATACATGTAGTTAAACACGTTAATGGCTTCGTTTTGGACGGGCGTATTACTGAAATTCAGGCCGGTGGCATCTTTTCGGAGGAGCTGGAATTGGAAATTATCTTTGTTGGCTTGACAGCCCCCAAAAATCAACAAAAAAACTGGTAAAAGCTTAATCTGGCAATCTGACATTATCGAATGGGTTTGTTTATTACTAAGGGTAAATAAACAGCCAGTGAATAATCAAACCATGACCTATGTGTAGCATAAATAAATCCAGCCGGGGGACGAACCGTTGTGTACCAAAATACTTCCTGCCTTTGCATATATCGAGCAGTCAACTCCAAAGAAATTCTTTTATGTATCCGGTAAACAAATCCACCGCGAAACTGCCAAAATCGCCTCGGATTACCAATTGTTAGCAGATCACCTTTATAAAACCCATTTCGAATATCCTGCTCCGTCAAAAATTGGGAATTGTCAGGTAGTATAATTTGGCTTTTAAATTCCGGATCGGAGGCGCGTAAATAGTTTACACCTCCACCAATAACAGGAGAGAACTTTTTACCCTTGTTCATATACCAAACCA
>DLXL01000525.1:0-3877 GCA_003448025.1 Saprospirales bacterium
GCTATTTCCTGGAGAACGAAAATCGCCCATCAAATACCTTGTTTTCATTTCCAAGGAAAATCGAACCTATGATGAAGTATTAGGACAGCTTAAAAATGGCAAGGGAGATCCTGAATTAGCCCGATATGGGTATCAAAAAAGCTTTTCCAATAAATCCAAAACGCGCACCGTGGAGCAGGCAACCATCATGCCCAATCACCTTTCACTTGCGCACCAATTTAGCATTTCAGATAATTTTTATGTAGATAGTGATCATTCTGCCGATGGTCATCGCTGGTTGGTGAATACTTACCCAAATGAATGGGTAGAGACTAATGTAGCCGCTGGTTATGGCGGCCATCGTGATGTAAAAGATAAAAGCAAGGAGAAAGGGAAATATGGATGGACTGGTGCAGCCGGGGCAATTTTTCCGGAAGATTACAACGAGGCTGGTTCTATGTGGGAACATCTGGAAAGGAATAATATACCATTTTTTAATTGGGGCTTTGGAACAGAAATGGCCTCCAATCTTTCTGACAGTACAATGCGGTATTTTGGCCAAAAAGTACTCGTAAACTATCCGGTTCCGGCGCCGCTATTCGTTCGTACCTCCGAGCGCTATCCAACTTACAACATGGCCATACCAGATCAATTCCGGGCAGACATGTTTATAGCAGATTTCAAATCCAAGTGGCTTGAAAAAGGCATTACGCCTCCTCAAATGCTTACTATCTTATTGCCTAACGATCATGGAGCGGGTGAACGGCCAGCTGCAGGTTATCCCTTCAGGGAAAGTTACATGGCTGACAACGACCTCGCTTTGGGACGCATCGTTGAATTTTTAAGTCACACGCCGTATTGGAAAGAAATGGCCATTGTGGTTACAGAAGATGATGCGCAGGACGGCAGAGATCATGTGGATGCCCACAGGAGTTTATTAATGGTATATTCGCCTTATGCCAAAAGAAACCATGTCAGCCATGTGCATAACAGTTTTGGTAGTATTTTCAAGACATTTTGGAACATATTAGGCATTCCTTACCTGAACCAATATGATGCCGGCGCTACAGATCTGAGTGATTTTTTCACCTCAATACCTGATTTCACGCCATACGAAGCATTGCCTGCCGATCCTAAAGTACTGGATCCGCAACAATTATTGACACCATTCGATGCCCGGTTTGACTGGAAATCAATGCTTGAATCGCCTAAACTGGATAATGTGGAGGATTTTATCCGGGATAAGGCGAACAGACAATAGGATCATGTTGGGGATTTTCTGACTAAAGCAAAAAAACCAACATGCCAAAACCTATTTACTGAATGCCTCCTTGAATTCAGGGCTTTCCGGAGTGACCTTTGAGGCGAAAAAGTGGGTAAGCTCTCCTTTTTCGTTGATCAGGTATTTACAAAAATTCCAGCTTGGCTCCTGTTTGTTCCAACCATTTTGAGCAGGATCAGTAAGCCATTTGTACACCGGAGAAATTCCTTCACCCTTCACATCCACTTTTTCGAACATCGGAAAAGAAACGCCGTAGTTCTTTTGGCAAAACTCCGCGATTTCCTCGGCAGAACCTGGTTCCTGACCCATAAAATTGTTGGATGGGAATCCCAAAACAACAGCCTGATCTTTATGGCTTTGGAAGAACCGTTCCCAATCCGCGTATTGTGGTGTATAACCACACTTGGAGGCTACATTCAGAACGATGATTTTTTTGCCTTTAAACTGGTCTAACGACACCGGCTTGCCTTCAAGGCTATTGGCTTGTAATTGGTAAAATGAAGATTGCATGGTTTTGACGATGGCAGCACTTTCCTGTGGTCTGGAGCTTACCTGGTTGGCATCAAAACAGGAAGATGCCGCCATACAGAAAGCTAACGTGAGGAAAAGTAGTGTGTTGTTGTACATAATAATGGAATGATGACAACTGTAAACATTACTTCTCCTATTTAGTTTTAATAAACCTTTACCATCCGAACATTCTCCAGACGTTGCCCTATGAAAACAGTTCTTGTGCCAGTCCAAAACTCATAGTCATTCCGGCGCCACTTAATCCATTAACAATCCATACGCCTGGTTCAACCTCCTTCACAAATTCCGTTTTTCCTGGCAATTTGGGATACACGCCATGCCATGTTTCCGCAATATATCGGTCAGGAAAAGAGGCAAAGCCATCTAAATAGTTTAAAATCAGCTGATTTATTGCATCGCTGTCAAATGGAGACACATCCCAACCATATTCATGGCTATCGCCCAGGATTACCTCTCCTTTATGGTTTTGCGATACCAAAACATGTATACCAAAACGTGAAAAATCCGGATTTTCGGCATCATATCGACTTCTGACAGCCCGAAGCCCCTCCAAATGGGCAAATGACTGATAATGTAGAAGCGTTAAGCCTGCACATAAAGACGGGCCGAGTTGCCATTGATCAGGCTGGGGCGCCGTCCGAAGCATTTGCAACTTACACTTGGTGATTCCACTTTCCCGAAAAATTTTAGGGTAAAGTGTTTCAAATTCGGCCCCCGAACATATGTATATCCGTTCTGCATGCCAGGTGTCGTAAAAATCGGATAACAATCCGGTATCAACATGTGTAACCGCTGATCCGAAGTGAAATTCCACTCCATATACCATTTCCAGAAACTGCGCTAATTGTGGAACAGCTTCTCTGGAAGAAACCGTACATTCGGTTCGACTCAATATGGCCCCTTTTAATCCCTCCGGTTTAATGGAATTACTGTGCCTGAGCGCCTCTCCTGCGTCTATAAGTTTTACTTCGTACCCAGCATCTATGGTCGATTCCATAAATGCTTGCAAAACATCCATTTCATCTTCCTGATAAGCTAGTTGTAAGGAGCCATTCTGGCTGATTTTTAAGCCACTCTCGCTTGCAACCTTAAGCCATATTTCTCGACTTCGCATTGCCCTGTCTAATAAATTTCCAGGCGGCTGCCCGATGGGCCAAACCAGCCCGAAATTTCGTACAGACGCACCAATAGCTCTCGGGCTTCGTTCAAAGACAACCGTTTTGAGCCCCCTGCTTGCTGCCGCATAGGCTGTTGCAAGACCAACTATACCTGCGCCCACAATCGCTACATCAAATTTTTGAACCATATGTATCAAATGTTTGACGCTTGTCTATTTTGAAAAACAAGCGTTGAATGATGTGATTTTTGTGAAAAATACCAATAGGAAAATGCCGTAAGTACCATAATAAGCATTCCGCCTCCGTAGCACAGGCTGCTGTAAAAGGATACCCAACTTAATGACCCTCCCCAAAAATTTCGCCATAACATGATCAGTACACTGCCCAGATATCCAATAGAATCAGCTACATACATCAAAAACCCCACATTTCCTTTCTCCCGAAATGCAGCCATGAAACGATCAAATAAAACGCCATTAAACAGGATATAGGGCAAAAACAATCCAAACCCGGAAATCACCATCCACCACAAAGGTGAAAGCAGATTTTGTTCGAACAGAAAGGTGCAGCCTATCAGTAAAATTGCGCCGCACAGGGTAAACAGGTGATTGAGCCAGAAAGCCTTGAAATTGTTTTTAACTAAAAACATGGCTCCAACCATTACTAAGCAAAAAACAGCCACCGGTAGTTCTGCAGTAGTAAAAATTCCGGATTGCCCTCCATATCCAAGTTCCGTCCATAGTTCTACCGCAAAATTGTCGCGAAAGTCTCGAATAATGGTAAGTAGCAAATACACCAGAATCAACAGACAAAGTCCGGGGGCGTATCGCAGGAACAACTCTTTTCGATCTGCCCCCGACATGCTTTGTCGGGCAGTTCTCGCTGCCCGATCCTGCTCTCCGGGAGGGGGCAAATGCTCCAGCAACCAAATACACAGCAAAAGTGCCGGAATAAACATAGCGCCTGC
>DLXL01000525.1:3972-4279 GCA_003448025.1 Saprospirales bacterium
CCATAGCGCCTGCAGTAAATGGCATCCACTGTTCTGAAACCCCCTGGGCGTCTAACAGCCACTTCCCCAGTGTTTTTGCCAGACCTGACGACATGATAAAATTGGTACACAACGCAGCAGCAAGCACCTCGGTTATCTTTCGGCCTTCCAAATAACTAAAAATCAATCCCCAGGCCATACCTAAGGGGATTCCATTTATAAACATCCAAATTAAATGATACGGCGCAGGGGTTAAAGCAAATCCTAAAAGCGAGAGACTTGCAATCAACATTATCCACAATAAAAGTATCGGTCTATTGGTAACCCC